>JALHUQ010000201.1 GCA_022866645.1 Woeseiaceae bacterium
CGAATAGTGTTAAGGACACGAATAGCAGTGTGACCAGGCCATTCAGCCACAGCCACGGACGCGGCATTATGCAAATCGGGCGGCCCGATCGTTTCTCGGATAGTGACCGGATTGCCTGTTGCCGAAACAGGCCTTCATTGTGGATGCGAGTCATGCAGTGATCTTGAAATCATGCAGCGACGACGGCAAATCGCATAAACGAGCAGTTCTTACAGAAAATGGCGCGCCGAATCCGCACCTCTCGACTCCTGATTATGGCCCGCGCTCATGAGTCCGTTGTCGAGATCGATAATGCGATGTCATTGGCACATCGAAAGATCATGTCTCGAAACGACTGGTTCCTTTGAATGCCGGACTTGGCTTTGTTTCACCGGCATTTTGCTGCAAATCGAATTGCAATATGGTCTGGTCGTTCGTCCCGTCGCAGCTCATCAAAGTAACTGATAATGCCGCAAAATCGCAGGGAGTTAATGTCGTACGCAAGAGCTCTTCTGCCGCCTCAATATCTGCAATATTGTTCGCTCGCTTATCAAGGCAAAACTCTTTCACCAGCATGGCACCATTGGTGTAAACCTGAACGCAGTACTCTCCCTCACCGCAAAACCCGTCGTTTTTCTTATCACTCGATATGAGACGCATAATGACCTCTGGCGTTAACTTCATCCTTTAACAATAGACACGAGAATTAGTGGCGTCGGGTTCCTTCCTCAAGAAAATGATTGCTGAATTATGTTGAAACAACGTGTCCTCACTGATGCTCCAAAACTCAAAGTCCAATCTACTACTTGTACACAAGTCTATCGGCGGCGACCAACCTCGACCCCGAGAATATATTGCCATTTGAGACTTGTGAAATACTGCACGGCAAATCGGGCGGTTGGCCGGGCAAGCTGGACCGCCTGGCCGTTGGCTTGATCAAGAACGCCACATCACTGCCTACTCTATGTAAGGATTCTACCGGTCCTGATTGCTAGGCCGTTCGGAACGCTGTGACATTTGCATGCACGATCCGTCTGTCAGCAAATTTCATGCGCTTATCATTCGTTCCGAAAATGGCCCGAGTATCGTCGATCTGGGTAGTGAGAATGGGATGTACATAAATGCGGAGTTCACTGTTGATGCGCAGTTGCGACGCCTCGACGTGATTTCCGTTGGCAGTTACCGCATCAAATTTTCGGCGCAGAGCGATCGCAACTTCGACGATACGATTGCATTGGAAAGCGTTGACGAATTTCGACGCGCCCTGAGTTCGGAGCGCTGCATTCCAGCCTGAGACGATTTCTGCTACGCTACTTCCTGTCTCCAGCCGTGCAGATTTCTCGATGCCCAGTAAACCGACAACCCCTGCCCGCCCGGCAGCGCAGGGCGACAAAGCGCCAGCAAAGATGCGACTCAAATTCGCGGAAGACAATGCGTTTTACATTGAACTCAAGCGACGTGTTGATCTGTATATGGCAGATAAAGGCCGGCGCGAGCGCGATCTTCCCCAGATGTATTTGAAGTCAGCAATCATCCTGACTGCCTTTGCGTCCTCTTACGTGCTCCTGGTATTCGCGTCCTCTACCTGGTGGCAGGCGCTCCCAATTGCCACAGTGCTCGCGCTCTCAGTAGCCATGATCGGCTTCAATATCATGCATGATGGCGGCCACCACGCGTATTCGGACAAGAGTTGGGTCAACAAGCTCGCCGCGTGGAGCCTGGATATGGTCGGCGGAAGTTCGTATTTCTGGCACTGGAAGCACGTAGTGATTCATCACAACTACACGAACATCCATAGCTACGATACGGACATCGACCTGGGCGCGCTTGGACGGATGGCGCCGAACGGTAAACGACTGCGGGCTCATGCATTGCAGCATTGGTACTTTTGGTTTCTGTACGGTGTGCTCGTCGTCAAATGGAATCTATACGACGATTTCCGTGTCGCCATTCGGGGCCGGATCGGAGAGCACCGTTACCGGCCGCTGCGAGGCAGCGAGCTGGCGGTCTTTGTCGTCGGTAAGGTTTTGTTTTTTTCGATCGCCTTTGGGGTTCCGCTGATGTTCCATTCAGCCGGTGTCGTAGTGATGTTCTACCTCTTTGTGGCATCCATCACGGGCATCGTCATGAGTGTCGTGTTTCAGCTTGCGCACACCGTTGAAGAGGCGAGCTTTCCGCAACCAAGGGCGTCGGGAGTCATGGACAAGCCGTGGGCCGTTCATCAGGTGGAAACCACTGTCGATTTCGCGCGTAAAAGTACACTGGCCTTCTGGCTGCTCGGCGGCCTGAATTTCCAGATCGAACACCATTTGTTCCCGCGGATCTGTCACATCAACTATCCGCTCATTGCACCTATCGTCGAGGAAACCTGCCGGGACTTTGGCATCAAATACAAGGTCCACGATAGTTTTTGGCAGGGGGTAGCATCTCACTTCCGTTGGTTACGTCGCCTGGGTGCGGCCGACGAAGTCGAAGCCACCGGATAGGCGCCTCGTAAGAGCGTAGCAAGCACTGCTATCCTCACGGCATGGAGCACGCCGACGTAATCATCATTGGTGGAGGGGCCGCTGGCCTCATGTGTGCGATCGTCGCAGGACAACGCGGCCGTCGCGTGATCGTACTTGAAGGCTCTAACAGGATCGGCAAGAAGATACTGATGTCGGGCGGCGGCCGCTGCAATTTCACGAACCTGTACACTGAGCCCTCGCGATTCATCAGCGCCAATCCGCACTTCTGCATATCGGCGCTCAGCCGCTATACGCAGTGGGACTTCATCGCTTTGGTCGAAAAGCATGGTATCGCGTATCACGAGAAGACTCTTGGACAGCTGTTTTGTGACACTTCGTCAAAAGAGATCGTCGCGATGTTGGCCGCTGAATGCGAGGCGGCCGGCGTAAGAATACTGACACACTGTAGCGACGTCGCGGTTTCCGGCGACGGCACTTACTCCGTGACCTGCAGTCGAGGGAATTTCGAAAGCGACTCGCTGGTCATAGCGAGCGGCGGCCTGAGTATTCCGAAAATGGGTGCGTCGGACTTCGGCTATCGACTGGCCCGACAATATTCACTGCACATCCTCGATACCTCACCCGGATTGGTCCCCTTTACGCTGAGCGGCGTTATGCATGAGTTCTGCAATCGCCTTTCGGGCGTCAGCTGCAACGCGACCGTGTCGGCATCCGAGGCCAGATTCACAGAAGACATACTGTTCACCCACCGCGGACTCAGTGGTCCGGCGATGTTGCAGGCTTCGAGTTACTGGCGGCCAGGTGAGGACATTACGATAGATTTGCTGCCCGGCATCGACGCCGCGGATCTGCTAATCAAGGCGAAGAGCTCGCGTCCCAAAGGTCTTCTTCGCACTGCCCTTACCGAGTATTTGCCGAAGGCGCTGGTCCTGGAGCTTCAGAAGCTCCACTGGCCAACCCTGCAGGATATTTCGTTGGCCGATCAGACCGACGAGCAACTGCGGTCGGTCGCCGACCGCTTGCAGTCCTGGTCAATAAGGCCGGCGGCAACCGAGGGCTATCGGACCGCGGAAGTGACGATGGGTGGTGTCGACACGGATGAGTTGTCATCAAAAACCATGGAGAGCAAGCGCCACCCTGGCCTCTACTTCATTGGTGAGGTGGTCGACGTAACCGGGCATCTGGGCGGCTTCAACTTCCAGTGGGCATGGTCATCCGGCCACGCCGCCGGGCAGGTTGTCTAGAATTCCTGCTAACCTTTCTGCCGACTAACGCATCAATTTAGCAATGGTGGCAGTAATGAAGATCGGCAGTGTGCCGACGCAAGCGAACTTTCACGAGGCGATTAGTAATATTCGTTCGATCGTGGAGGACAAGCGTCTTGGCAAAGATGTTCGCGAAGCGGCGCTATTCGCTTTGGCGCAGTCAAATTCCGACAAAGCATATGCCTATATCGACACCTTGCTGAGCCAGCGTTAGAACGTCAGACTGAAGGTTGCCCCGCCGGCATCGTTTCGCGTCAGGCGAATGAAGCCGCCGTGAGCGATCATTACCTGGCGCGCTAACGCGAGGCCAACACCCGAGCCGCTTTCTTTCGTTGTAAAAAACGGCACAAATATTTTGTGCGCGATCGACTCAGGCACGCCCGGACCATTATCGATGACGTCGATTACGACATTATTGCGACGATTCAACCGCCCTCGCAGCACGATGGCCGGTTCTTCGACATTCAACGCGCTTTGCCAGGCATTGCGCAACAAATTGAGCAGCACAGGCTCCAACAGGTCTCTGTCGGCGTAGACATCGAGCTCAGCCGGTACAACCTCGTGTGACAACATGTCGCGACTATCCGGCCATTCGGCGTTGACAAGCTGACTGACAGACTCGAACAGATCGCCAAGGTGGACCCGCTTCTTCTCCGCTGGCGCCAATCTCGAAATTTGCCGATAGCTATCGACGAACTGAGTAAGGCTGTCTGAGCGCCGCGCGACGGTTGCAATGGCGTCTCGCAAATCCTCGAGGTCTTCATCCAGGGCTAACCCAAGCTTTTCCCTCTTGATTACATCGTTGACGACATCTACAGCGGTTTTCGCGAGTGACGTAACCGGCGTAATGGAATTCATGATCTCGTGAGTCAGCACAAGAACCAGCTCCTCCCATGCCAGGGCTTGAGTTGTGTCGAGTTCGGACTGGATGTCTTGCAAAGAGATTAAACGCTCGCTGTTCCCGCCGATGATGACTTCGGTCGTAGCAAGTGTCAGGTGATATTCGACGCCCTCAACATTAAAAGTTACCAGCTCCCTGATGCCTGGAACCGCGGTAGCAACAGCCTCGGCGAACTTAACTCCAAATTTTCTCAGGTCCTTCAATCGCGTTACGTGTTCAGCACCAAACAGACGTCTGGCTGCATTATTTTGCAAAGTAACTGCGTCGTCGGCGTGCAGTGTCAGCAACGGTACCGGTATATGTTCGATAAGAGCGCGCAGTCGACGCACCTCCAATTCCTGTCCCGCGCGCCGCGTGCGCATACGTTCGATAATGTCGGTAAACGCCTCCCCCAACACTTTGAAGCCCGCACCATCTTTCTTGAAGTCGAATCGTTGCGAGTAATCCGCGTAACGGGCGGCATCGAGAAAGCGTGCCACTTCCCGGTTGGTTCGGCTCACAAACTTCCAAAGCTCAATGACGAGGCTAATCAGCACAGCTGCAGCCAGTACTGTTGCACCGTGAAGTCCAGGCTGTAACAGTAACCAGACGACGCTCGTCATCGCTGCCCCCACCAGGGACAGCCGCGCAACAAGCAAGATCGTAAATCGTTTAAAGACCATGCTTTTCCATGCGCCGATAGAGCGATGCTCGTGTAAGACCCAATTCGCTTGCCGCCCTCGAGATATTGAAGCCGTGTTTACGCAACACCTTTTGTATCGTAACTTTCTCGAGGTGATCCAGATTCAGGAGGGTGGGTACGATGGCTATATTATTGCCTTGCACTCGCGAGGACTCGCTGTAATCCAGTTGCAGGTCGGCCGGTTCTAGCACCTCGCTCGCCGTAAGAATAGTCGCGCGTTCAACAGCGTGCCGAAGCGCACGAACGTTTCCTGGCCAGGCATAGGTCTGCAGCGCCTGTTCGGCAGCGGGCGAAAAACGGCGCTTCGTGCCACCGTACTTTTGGGAGTAGATAGCAGCGTAGTGATTCGCTATCGGCAGTATGTCCGCCTTGCGATCACGCAACGGCGGAACCGTGATTTCCACCGTATTCAGTCGGAACAACAGATCCTGCCGAAAGTGGTTTTCGTTCTTCAGCGTCGCGGCCGGGACATTCGTCGCGGCTACCACTCGCACGTCAATCGCCTGTGATTCATCGGACCCGACCGCGGTCACTCGCCGCTGCTCCAGAACGCGTAGCAGTTTTGCCTGCAGGTGCAACGGCAAATTGGCGATTTCGTCCAGGAAAACGGTACCGCCATCGGCCGCCTGAAAACGGCCCAGGCGGTCTTCACCAGCATCGGTGAATGCGCCTTTCTTATGGCCGAAGAGTTCGGACTCGAACAATGATTCACTGATCGAGCCCATATCGATGGTGAGGAAAACGCGGTCGACGCGCTTGGACTGGCGATGCAATTCGCGGGCTATGAGTTCTTTACCGGTTCCGTTTTCGCCCAGTATCAGGACGTTGGCATCGGTCGGCGCCGCGCGACTGACCATGTCCATTAACTTTTGCATTTCGACCGACGCGC
>JALHUQ010000202.1 GCA_022866645.1 Woeseiaceae bacterium
GAGCACCGACGCCACTCCCTCGATCATACGGTTGGCGGACAGATTGATCAGAAAAGCCACCAGCAATATACCTACACCCAGTGTCGGCACCAGCAAGCTGGAATCGTCGATGTTAAACAGCTGTAATGTATAAGTACCAAACGTGCGCGCCAGAAAACTCTGGGCAATCACCATGGAAAAATACATCAGGAGGGAATGAAAGGCTGTTGTCACGGTGCTGCCATAGGCCTTTTTCAGGTACATGGCAATCCCGCCGGCCGAGGGATACGCATTCGAGATCTTGACGTAGGAATATGAGCTGAATGAGACAATCACCGCGGCCGAAAGAAAGGCCAGGGGGAACAGACTCCCAGACATCTCGGCCATCTGACCAGTCAAGGCAAATATGCCTGCCCCAATCATGACGCCGGTGCCAAGTGCAACTGCACCGATCAATGTCAGGCTATCTTTACGATAATGCTGTGTCCGATTTTCGTTCTCATTCATAAGACCACCTTATCTATTATTCTCAAAAATCGGGGATAGCTATAGCGATCTAGATTGCCCATCACTACTATTGGGCCGCACGATTTAGCCACTGCTCTGATTCGGCTGTTGTGCCCTGCCGCTCGACTCGGGCGTTAGCAAACGTCCGTTCTGGTAAGCGACCGTTCAGCCTGGAACCCGCCGGGTTAGTCGGAAGGGGCGGTTACCGACCCGCATCCGCCATTCGACTTTGTAGATTCGTTGCAAGATAGAGGACATTGGTGAATTCGCGTCAGGCTGCAATCCACTTCTCGGCATCGGATTGCTCTTGACTAAAAAATACTTTGACTAGCCCTGGCAGCAGAAACGCGAACATTCGCGTCGCATTAGCGACCCAGTCAACGTCCGTTACGACAGCGATTCGCTCCCATGCCCGCAGGTAGTCGAGTCCAAGTTTGGCGTCATCCCACATCGCTCCGGCGGTAAAGCTCTCGAAATCTTTGGTAAGTACATAGAGTACTCGTATCCGCTTGTGCTTCCGAAGCGCCGAATCAACGGCAGGCATGAGGACTGTCTCATAGTCTTTCGCATCGATCTGACCTGAGGCACTGACGCCAACTACGTGATCAGGAAGATTGGCTAATAGCGTCATCATGGCAAGTCTCCTTTTGAGAGCGCGGCACGTGAACTACGAGCGCAGATCGTCCAATCAAGTAACTGCATTCATCTGTACCCCGGAAGTTGGATTGATCCAGTCCCAGGCCTCGTCCTCACGTACGCCATCAAAATGCCGCACCTGTGCATTGACGAAATGGTTTGCAATATCCGGCGCGATATTTGCCAATGCACCGTCCGCGACGATTGCTACCTTCTCGATTTTCTTAATATTGGCCTTAAGGAACTTTAGGTGAGCAAGCATCGCGCCAAAGTCCTTCCATCCGGGAAATGATTTTGCGCGTATCACTACGCCATGTAGCTTCCCATGTCCCGCCAAATAGGCATTCAGTTTGCTCGTTATCACATCGAAATCTGCAGCTTCAAGCGGACCTTTCGGATGCAGCACAAGTACGCCTTTGTCCTGTAGCAATTCGCTGTTGATCATCGGATAGCTTCCATTAGTAATGACGCGAATGTTGCTCGCGCGGTAAACATGCACAGTCATGTCTTTTGCGATGTACAGGCAACCTATACTCGCTCTAGATAATCAAGACTGTTGGTTACCGCACCGAGGACGTAGCGGGTTGACCGGACTGGTCCGGCTCCATGGCAGCGATGGAACTGGGCGAACAAGATTACCCAGCGGCTCGCGGCGCACCGGTCCCAAGAGTTAGGCTACCCTGGCAAGGACTTGTACGGAAGGCGACCGAGCTATGAGCAAAACAAGCGACAGCAAGCTCGGGTTGTGGACTGTGGTCTCGATCGGCGTTGGCGGGATGGTCGGGGGCGGGATTTTTGCGGTGCTTGGCCTGGCTGTGCAACTGGCGCACGGCGGCACGCCGGTGGCCTTTGCGCTGGCAGGCTTGGTGGCGCTGCTCACTACGTATTCGTACGCGAAGCTTTCGGTGGCGTATCCGAGTCGGGGCGGAACGGTCGCGTTCCTGGACCGTGTTTTCGGGGCCGGCATGTTGACCGGCAGCCTGAACGTGTTGTTGTGGCTGAGTTACGTCGTGATGCTGTCGCTATACGCGTTTGCGTTTGGAAGTTACGGTTCGACATTCTTGCCGGA
>JALHUQ010000026.1 GCA_022866645.1 Woeseiaceae bacterium
AGTGCAGGAGTCGATGCTGGCAATTCCCTACGCGATGGCAAAACTCGATTCGATGGGACAGGCCGCCGACCACTATCTGAACGCTATCGAGGCGTTCCATGAGGAGTCGAACCGGCTGGACAGTACTATCGCCCACATTGAGTCCGGTGAAATTTTTGACGAGTTTTTGACAACTGACCCCTCGGAAAATAATGGTTGGTATTGGCAGCTCGAGCAGTTGCCGGAGGGGCTGGAGGGGCGCTACCTGTTCCATATCCTCGCAACTCATGAGTTTCAGGAGGGCATCAAGAATTATCGTGACTTGAATTACCTGCATCGCAATCTTGATGACTGGCAGGGCAGCGTTGAGGTCTACGAGAATATGCTGGAGACCCGCAAGCAGGCCTATGACGAACGCCTGCCACGCGTAGAAGAGGCGCTGGCTCGCGCTGATATTGACGATATGGTCAGCCACAAACTCGAGTCTGATTCGACGCTCAACAATATTGAAGAAAGCCATGACTGGCTTGCGCTCGCTACGCAGTCCGAATTCGAAATGTGGGGTGAGATCACTGCTCTGGAAAACACGCCAGCTTTACGCGCCGACATTCCGGAGGCTGCGGAGGTGCGTGACAAGATACAGCTCCTGAAAGGCGTACTGCAGTGGCAGCTTGAGGGGGCTTTTCAGGATCGATTGTGGCGTATTCGCCGCAACCTTGATGAGGCAGGTGAGGCTCTCGTCAACACGCAACGCTCGCGTCGGCAAATCGATGAAACTATGCGCAATGAACCACTGCGCTTCGCGGAGCTCAGTGATCGTGTTTACGGCCTTTCGCCGCGCATCGAAAGCATCAAGATGCGCGTCGATGATGCGCTGGCCGACCAGCGTACGTTCCTGCAATCGATCGCGGTTAGTGAGTTACAAGCGCAAAAACAAAGACTGAATACTTATTCGATACAAGCGCGATTTGCGCTGGCAGCGATCTATGACGTTTCGATGACGACTGGGGAGACGGCACAATGAGTCTGCGCCAGAGTCCTGCCGTTCTTATTTCGATGTTCGTTGTCGCCTTGCTGGCGATGCCGGTTGACGCTGCGGGTGTGAAGAAGAAAGACACGATCCAGAGTCTCGAAAAGAAAGAGGTCGAAGTTCGGCCAGGAAGCGTGATCCATGGTAGCTCCGATCTCGCACGTGAAAACTATCGCGAGTTCTTGGACTTGGTGTCGGATGATCCCGAGCTTCGGGCTGAAGCCATGCGTCGCCTCGGTGACCTTGAGCTGGAAGCAACTGAAGTGGAACAACTTACACAGAATATTGATGCGCTCGACCAAGCCGGCTACAACAGTGCCGTTGGTCTGTATCAGCAATTACTGGAGTCCTATCCTGATTATCGCCGAAACGACACGGTGCTATATCAACTGGCTCGCGCCTATGAAATTGGCGGTCGTACGGATGAAGCATTAGCCATACTTGACACACTGGTTGGCAAGTATCCTGCGACGCCGCTTATCGACGAAGTACAGTTTCGTCGTGGCGAAATGCTGTTCCTGCGTAAGAACTATGACGATGCGGAAGTCGCCTACCGCGAGGTCGTCGGGTACGGCAACGAATCAAGGTTTTACGAACAATCGCTATACAAGCTGGGTTGGTCGGAGTTCAAGCTGGCCAAGTATGAAGACAGTTTAGGGCCGTTTTTTGAGTTGCTGGACCGTAAGATCAGCGATATCGATATTGGCGAAGGCGAGGAACGTTTGCAGGGTCTTAGTCGCGCGGAGCGCGAGCTGGTAGAAGACACTTTCCGAGTCTTGAGTATCAGCTTTTCCTACATGGAAGGCGCTGAAAGTATTGGTGACTTCCTTGCAAGTCGCGGAAATCCCGGATACAGCTATGCTGTTTACCGAAACCTCGGTGATCTTTATCTCGAAAAAGAACGCTTTCAGGACGCAGCCGTTACTTACGAATCATTCGTGAAGCAAGACCCCTACCACGCCAAAGCACCTTTGCTGCAGGTCGAAGTCATCGAAGCTTACAAACTCGGTGGTTTCCCCAGCCTGGTTCTTGAGGGCAAGAAAGATTTCGTCGAACGCTATGGGATGGACGGTGAGTTTTGGGTCCGTAATCCTCGCGAGAGCAATACGGAAGTTACCGCACACCTGAAATCAAATCTTACCGACCTCGCGCAGTACTACCATGCGGAAGCTCAGAAAGACGGCAAGAAAAGTGATTATCAGGAAGCCGCGAACTGGTACCGCAAGTACCTCGCGTATTTCCCGGGCGAGGCTGACAGCGCTAATACCAACTTCTTATTGGCAGAAATTCTGTTCGAGAGCGAGGATTTTCGGGCTGCGACCATCGAGTACGAACGCACATCTTACGAGTATGAAGCGCAAGAGAAATCGGCGGAGGCGGGTTATGCCGCCATACTCGCTTATCGTGAACATGAGAAATCACTCAACGGCAAGGCAAAGGATGAGTGGCATTCCCAGTATCTCGATAGTGGCCTCAAATTTGCCGACACTTATCCTGCTCACCCTGAGTCCGGCGCGGTACTAACAACGGTCGCAGAGGATCTGTTCCAGCAAAATCAGTTCGATTTGGCGATAGCAGTAGGTCAGGCCGTTGTCGCTAAGCAACCGGCGGTCGATCCTAATCTCCTGCGCACTGCCTGGACAGTCATTGCGCATTCGCAATTCGATCTACAAGACTTTGCAGTTGCTGAGTCGTCGTATTACAACTTGCGAAACTTTACGCCAGCGGACGACCCCGCAGCGAATCAGGAGATCAAGGATCGTATTGCCTCATCAATATACAAGCAGGGTGAGCAGGCTCGCGACAGCGGCGATCTCGAAATGGCAGTCACCCATTTCAAGCGCTTGGGTCAGGCAGTGCCTGATTCCGACATTCGTGCCACGGCCGACTACGACGCCGCCGCGGCGTTAATCAATTTGCAGGCGTGGGACCGGGCATCCGGTGTGATGGAGCAATTCAGGTCAGACTATCCTGACAGCGAGTTTGCGGACGAAATTACCAAGAAACTGGCTGTTACTTACGTAGCAGCAGGCAGGTCGGGGCAGGCCGCCGCCGAATTTGAACGTATTGCCAACGCGGAGTCGAGCACCGACGACGTGAGGCGTGAAGCGCTTTGGAAGGCATCGGAGTTGTATAAGGACACTGGAACCCTGGCCAGCGAACAGCGAGTACTGAATGACATAGTGGCCCGGTATCCGAATCCACTGGCCGAATCCATAGAAGCCCGATTCCGCTTACTTGAGATTGCACGACAGGCGGGTAACAACGGCGAAATTGCAACGCGTCTTGCGGAGTTGATTCAGATCGATGCGACCGCCGGATCGCAACGCTCAGATCGAACGCGGTTCCTCGCTGCCAAGGCATCACTGGAACTTGCGGATCCGGTCCGACGCCGATTTGAAGTCGTGAAACTAACGCAGCCTCTCGCCAATAGCCTGAAATTGAAAAAAGAACTGATGGAGGATGTGATCTCTGCGTATACCGGTGCCGCCGATTACGGTGTCGCGGAAGTCACAACGGCAGCAACATTCCGCCTTGGCGAGGTTTATGAGCAATTCAGCGCTGCGCTTATGCAGTCTGATCGACCAAAAGAACTGGATGCTGATGCTCTGGAACAATATGAAATCTTGCTGGAAGAACAGGCGTTTCCATTTGAGGAAAAGGCCATCGACCTGCACAAAGCGAATGCCGATCGTGCGTCGAATGGCGTTTACGATGAATGGGTCCGACGCAGTTTTGAGCAACTCGCACGATTGATGCCAGCACGATACGCCAAACAGGAGCGCAGCGAAGATGTTGTCACGACGCTGTACTGATAAAAGAGGACTGGTAGCCTTATTGGTCACCATGCTGGCAATCGCTGGCTGTGGCGGATCGACACCTGTCAAGAGTTCGGGCGACGCCGGACAAGCTGACCGGACGCCATCCGAGCGCGCGGGTAGCGTCCCTGCGCCGGCGATTCCACCTGCGGTCCTGACGCTGTTTGAGCAGGCAGCCGCCTCGATGGCGAGTGGTGACTTCGTCGACGCCGAGCTCAGGTTCAAGGAATTCTTGCTGCAATATCCGGGTTATCCGGGTGCGCACGTGAATTTGGCGATTATTCACGCGGGCAATGGTGACGATGAAGCAGCGAGCGCCTCGATCGATGCCGCTTTGGCACTTGAGCCCAACCATCCCGCTGCTTTGAACCAATTGGGCATGCTACTTCGCAGAAATGGCAAATTTCTTGAAGCAGAAGCCGCTTATTTGAAGGCCGTCACAGTCTCGCCAGACTACGCCTTGGCACACTACAATCTGGGTGTTTTGAATGAACTTTATTTGCAGCGTCTGGATGTGGCAATTCAGAATTTCGAGACCTATCAGTCAATTGTTGGCGAAGATGAACAAGTCTCGAAATGGATCTCGGATCTGACGCGTCGCCTGGCGGCAAGTCAGCGCACGGCGAACGCGGCGGAATGACGGTCATGAGTACTTACATGAACAAAGTATTTGCTACCTCATTCGTGCTCGCGGCGACAATGGCGGCGTTTGCCGCATTCGGTCAGGACGAGGTTGATGAGATCGGACCGGCCGTCGATACGTCGGCTGCCGAATCAGTCATTGTTGAGGCGGCTGAAGCGGAGGCGGACGCAGATATCGGACCGGCGGTTGATACGTCGGCCAGTGAAAACGAGATATCCCGGAGTACGACGGGCAGCCGGGTGATGGACTCGATGGATCTGGGTCGTACCGAAATTACGGGCAACCAGGAGTTGCCGAAGGTGTTGTACATCGTACCTTGGAAGAAAGCGGATCCGGGCGATTTGATGGGCAGGCCCGTCAATTCGTTGCTCGATGAGGTACTGGCACCGATCGACAGAGAAGAATTTATAAGGCAGGTCGATTATTACAACGACCTGTACGGCACTGATGAAAAGTAAGACTGTTTTTAGAGGAGCAGACAAATGAGCACTATCGTGCGGTTTTTTCAGGATGGCGGGGTATTCATGATCCCTATCCTGTTGGTATTTGGATTCGGCGTCGCGATCGCGATCGAGCGCTGGACCTACCTGACGTTGTCAGGTGCGAGCAATCGTGCTTTGTGGAGGAAGATCGTGCCTTTCCTGAAGGCGGGTAACTTTCAGGAAGCGGCGCAGCACACGGCAAAATCCAAGGCAGCTATTGGATCGATTCTGACTTACGGCTTGTATCGCATTAAGTCGGCACGCCGTCGCGATGACATCGAAAAAGCGATGGAAGAGAGCCTGATGGAGGTATTGCCGCGAATCGAAAAGCGTACGCACTATATAGCGACGCTGGCCAACATCGCGACACTGCTCGGTCTGCTCGGAACGATTATCGGCCTGATCTCGGCATTTACCGCGGTCGCCGAGGCGAATCCGGCGGATAAGGCCGATATGTTGTCAGCGTCTATTTCGACGGCGATGAACACGACGGCGTTCGGTCTGATGGCCGCAATTCCGCTCCTGCTGGTTCATTCATTACTGCAAACGAAGACCAACGCGCTGGTTGATAGCCTGGAAATGGCGAGCGTCAAGTTCTTGAATGCTGTAACCGAACGTCAGCTGAAGTCGTCCGGAGCATAAGACATGATTGGTAGCCGCAGAGGCGGCCGACGTCACAACGACGATACGGCCGAACTCAACATCACGGCGTTTATGAACCTGATGGTGATTCTGGTTCCGTTCCTGCTTATTACCGCGGTGTTCTCGCGATTGGCGATTCTCGAATTGAATTTGCCAGGCTCCTCTAATGAGCCCGTGGAACCGCAGGACCAGGTATTCCAGTTAGAAGTCATCGTGCGGTCCGACAAGATTGAAGTCGGCGATCGCAATCAGGGTCTGCTGGGTGTTTACCCAAATACCGAAGACGGCTACGACTATGACGCCGTAGGCGAAAAGCTTGCGCAGTTGAAAGAGCGCTATCCTGACAAGACGGACGCGTCCATTCTGTTGGAGCAAGACATCCCGTACGACACGCTAGTGCAGATTATGGACACCGTACGGGTTTCTGTTGACATCGAAGTGAATGAGAACGATGTGAAGCAACTCGTTCGCACCGACCTGTTTCCGGATATCTCAATTGGTGATGCGCCGGTACTGGCAGGAGGTGCCTGATGGTCAAGTCTGGTCGCGCCAAACGCATGGAAAAGCACCACAGGCGTCATAAGGGCGCTGGTGCACTGAACCTCGTGTCGCTGATGGATATCTTCACTATTCTGGTGTTTTTCCTGTTGGTTAACTCGTCAGACGTGCAGTCATTACCAAACGCAAAGGAATTGCAACTGCCCGAATCGATCGCGGAAGACAAAGCGAAAGAAACGGTGGTTATCATGATCGGTGAAGTAGACCTGATCGTTCAGGGCACAACAGTTGCGAAAATCGCGGACATTATGGCGACCAAGGGCAATGACATTCCAGAATTGCGGGAAGCATTGTTGTCGCAAAACGATCGCGTACTGCGCCGCGACGCAAAGGAAGACATCGCCGGTCGAGAAGTGACGATCATGGGTGACAAAGACATACCGTACCGATTGCTGAAGAAAGTCATGGCGACCTGTACACAATCAGATTACGGACAGATTTCGCTCGCTGTATTGCAGAAGAGTTCGGACGAACTGAACGATATTCAGGCATCGCGATAGGGCGCTGGGACGACTAGGAGTCACGGAATTGGATTTACCGTTTTACAGAGAGTATGAGCTGCCCTGGACGACTGGCAAAAGCCAGGATCAGAAGTTCCAGCGCTTGCTCGGTATCGTATTCCTGGTATGTCTGGTCCTCAGTATCGTGTGGCCATTTATTCCTGTCGCTGAGCGGGACCCGTTTGATGTTGACGAGATTCCGCCGCGAATCGCCCAGCTGTTGCTTGAAGAAAAGCCGTTACCGCCGCCACCACCACCGGTTGTGGAGGAGGAGCCCGAGCCCGAGCTGGACAAGCCGGAGCCGGAGAAGGTTGTTGAGAAAGAGCCAGAGCCTGAGCCTGAGCCGGAACCCGAGCCGGAGCCGGACCGGGAAGAAATAGCGCGTGAACAGGCACAAGCCGCACTGATGCCGTTCGCCGAGGATCTCGCGGACCTGGTCGACAACAAGCTGCTTGAACAGGTTGCGGATGATCGTGACCTGACTGCCGCGGTGGGTGAAGCGGAACGCAACGAACGTTCCATGATCACATCCAAAGTTGGCACTGCATCCGGCGGAATCAATACCGCAGCCATGAGCCGAAACACGGGCGGATCAGGTATCGCGGGTCGCGATACGACGCGTGTCGTGAGTCCTGTCGCGGGTATCGGTCCGGCCGGCGGTGCAAGTCGTTCCGGATCCAGTGGCAAAGCGTCTCGTTCGCGAGAGGAGATTGAGCTGGTATTTGACAAGAACAAGGGTGCGATATTCGCGCTGTACAATCGTGCATTGCGCGCGGATCCTTCGCTCGAAGGCAAGTTGGTTCTGCGGCTTACTATCGACCCTAATGGTACGGTTTCATTTTGCGAGGTCGTATCGAGCGAATTAAACGATGAAGATCTTGAGCGCAAGCTGGTAGCGCGAATCAAACTCTTCCGCTTCGAGGCGAGAGACGTAGAAGCCATAACGACCACCAAACCGATCGACTTCTTCCCGGCTTAAGAATTACGCGCAGGAGTCGTGCCGACGGACCCATTCCATCGGATAGCATACAGCCGCCTCGTCACTCAGACCGTGCGGATAACCCTGCAGTTTTATCAACAACCTTCATCATGTCCCGGAACCTCTCGACGCCAGCGACAGACTTTTTAACTTGCAATTTGAAAGTAATATCATAACAATCCGGGCATCACATGAACTGGTTACGAATCTCATGAGCACGTTATCCCGACGCGAAAAATCGAAATGCCCGATTAGCTATAGCCTTGATTTATTTGGAGATAAATGGACATTGTTGGTGCTGCGGGATGTGATTCTGCACGGCAAAACCCGGTTTGC
Source organism: Woeseiaceae bacterium (assembly GCA_022866645.1). Taxonomy (GTDB): domain Bacteria; phylum Pseudomonadota; class Gammaproteobacteria; order Steroidobacterales; family Woeseiaceae; genus UBA1847. The sequence goes on from JALHUQ010000026.1 coordinate 7,969, forward strand.
CGAGTTTCAGAGTTCGGATGAAAAAATCGCATCAAACATCCTGTCCGATCGACTGCGACGGCTAGGGGAGCAGGGTTTTATCGCTATCGAAAAGGACCCTTCTGACGCCCGCCAGAAGATCTATTCCGTCACAAAGAAAGGCCTGAGCCTCACGCCGGTGTTATTGGAGATCGCTGCCTGGGGCGCCTCTCATGACGGGCAAACCGGCGAGCTACCTCATACAGTGGAGCGATCGGACAGCGTATGTTCGAGTATAACGAACGCCCTCAGATAGCATTGTTGTCGGCTGCAACGAGCGGGTAAACTGCCGCGATGCGAAAAAATACTGTGTTAGTACTGATGGTGGTAGCGTCGTTCGGCGTTACCGGTGCGCTCCGTGCCGAGATATCTATCGATCAGCTGGTCGAGCAGGCGCAGATTACTGAAGGCCAAGTCGCGGTTCGCGATCTGCCGCGCTGGAAGGGCGCTCGCAAGATTCTCGTACGTGATATCGGCATGGATCTGAGCGACTTGACGGCTAATCTGGAAGACGTCAACGTCATCGTCGTCCAGTCCGTGGCGGAAGCGATGCAGCATGTGAGCGACGTCGACGCAATTATTGGCTTTTGTGACGCCGAGCTTATCGATGCTGCTTCGCGCCTTATCTGGTTGCAGATCTATTGGGCAGGTGCCGAAAATTGTTTATCGGTAGAACGAGTTGGTAACGGCGATGTCGTGATGACCAATATGCAGAAGATATCATCACCGGTAATAGCCGAACACGCAATCGCGATGATGATGTCGCTGGCTCGACATCTGCCTCAATTTGTTCACAGGATGGAAGCCGGCGCCTGGGATGACCGGGACGAGATGACAAATGGCATGATGCCCATTGCGGGTAAGAAACTGCTGGTCGTTGGTCTCGGCGGTATCGGAACTGAAGTTGCTCGGCTGGGTGCCGCTTTGGGGATGCACGTTTCCGGTACGCGCAATAGCTCGCGAAGTGGACCAGACTATATCGAGTACGTAGGCCTGTCGGACGAATTGTTTTCGCTTGCTGCAGGGGCCGATGTTGTCGTCAATGCTTTGCCTCTGACCGAAGACACGAAGAACCTGTTCGACAGCGAATTTTTTGCGGCTGTCAAACCAGGTGCGATATTTGTGAACGTAGGACGCGGCTCGACGGTGGTTACCGACGACCTGATTGCCGCCCTGGAATCAGGTCGCGTATCGGCAGCGGGTCTGGATGTAACGGAGCCGGAGCCCTTGCCTGCCGACAATCCATTGTGGCGGCGAGATGACGTCATCATTACGCCGCATGTCGCGAGTATCGGTGGCGATCGCGAACGTCGCAGGGTACTGCTGCTCGAAAACATACGGCGGTATGTCGCGGGCGACCACCTGCTGAACGTTGTTGATCCGGCAAAAGGCTATTAAGCGGCAGATGTTCATAGCGACAGAGGGCCACAGGACGACATTGGACGGTGCCAGCCGTCGCCGCATTTATTTATTCCGTCACGGCTCTGTCGATTATTTCGACTCCGACGGCAATGTCGTTGCCGATACTGACGCTGTGGCACTGAATGATACCGGGCGTTCCCAGGCAGTCGCAATGCGTGAATTGTTTGCAGACGTGCCTGTCGATAAAGCGCTCTGTTCGGGATTATTGCGAACAAGACAGACGGGCGAGACGGTGTTGGCGCCTCGAGAGATCGCCCTGGAAGTGCACACGGGTTTCGTCGAAATACAGCAGTTAAAAGGCGAGGCCACTGGCGCCTATGACGTGGTTGCCGATGTCGCCTTTACGCACTTTCGAGCAACAGATCAGGAAGCACGGTTTCTTGGCGGCGAACGTTACAGTGATTTCTACTCACGCATCCAGACCGCACTATTGGATGTGCTGGCCGATGATTCATGGCATAGCCTTGCTGTTTTCGCACATGGGGCTACCAATGCGGCGGTGCTTGGCTGGGTGACAGGCCTCGGTTGCTCCGCATTCGGCATACTGGATCAGGCGACCTGCTGCCTGAACGTCATTGATATCGACATTGACGACAACGGACGGGTGCTGCGAAAAACAGTCCGGGCGATGAATATCACAGCTGACGATCCGGCGAAGAGTAAGCGGCATTTCGGCGACATGGAAACTCTGGCGCATCGAATGCTGAATCAAAACGACGCCGCAAAGCCTGTTTGAATGGAACGATCTGAAGGTTTCCCTCCGATTGCAAGGAAGGACGCGCGCGTTCTTGTGCTCGGCAGTTTGCCCGGGCGAAAATCCCTCGCGGAACAGGAGTACTACGCACATCCGCAAAATGCCTTCTGGCCGATCATGCAGAAAATCTTTGGAGTGTCAGGCAGTTACGATGAACGCTGCGAGCGCCTGATGCAGCATGAACTGGCGCTTTGGGATGTATTGCTGGCGTCCGTTCGGCCCGGCAGTCTGGATGCTGATATTCAGCAGGAAACCGCGTCCGTTAACGACTTTGAGACCTTTTTTTACGAGCATCCGCGTATTCGGGGAATTGCGTTCAATGGCCGGAAAGCGGAGCAGCTGTTCCGCCGTACGGTGCGCATTGAACATTACGGTCATCTTCGTATGATCGGATTACCGTCTACCAGCCCGGCGTACGCGGCGATGCCGTTTGCGGGTAAGCTTGACCTTTGGAAGATCGGGGTTCGCTGGCTTCGGCACGATACACACAGGAGAAGAACATGATCGGATACGTCACAGTCGGAACCAACAATATTGATCGGGCCGCGATATTTTACGATGCGCTGTTTGCGACGCTGGGCGCAGCACGTGCTTTTGACACTGACGGATTTATCGCCTGGTCGACCGGACCATCAGCACCTGCCTTTTCGGTGACCAAGCCTTTCGACGGCCAGGCCGCGACGGTGGGCAATGGCGTTATGATTGCGATCGCGCTGAGCTCAACGGACAAGGTTGACGCCTTTTACGCGAAGGCGCTTGAGTTGGGCGGCAGCGACGAAGGCGCGCCAGGTATGCGCCTGGATAATTTTTACGCAGGGTATTTCCGCGACCTGGATGGCAACAAGCTGAATGCCTTTTGTTTCATCCGCGACTAGAGCACAAATGGCAGAAATTACGGTCTATGTCGAACTGGCAAGAAGGAACGCAAGGGTGATGATAGAAAATGTCCGTCTGCAAAAAATACTCCATGAGGTCCTGGTCCTCGGAATCCTGGTGGTCGGTATTTTGGCAGCCCGATCAACGCTGGCAGACCACTACTATGTGCCGTCCGGTTCAATGGAATACACATTACTCGCGGGTGACCGCGTATTCGTCGATAAGAGAGCCTTCGGTTTACGGTTTCCTTTCACCCACTTCGAACTCATGGCCGGAGACGCGGTGCAGAGAGGCGATATCGTCATCTTTAACTCGCCACGTGACGGCGTGCGTCTGATCAAGAGAATCGTCGCTATTGGTGGCGATGAGGTTGTCATTCAGGATGGGCATCTGGCCATCAACGGCGTGTGGCTGACATCGCCTCTGGATAGCGAAGTTGAATTCATCGGCGATAAGCGTGTGCAATTGAACCTTGCCGATGGCGGCGGGCCAACCTACTCTCAGAGCCTCGCAGATGGCATGGTGCTCGCCATAGGCGATCATCGGGGCAATTCAGCGGATGGCCGGATTTTCGGTCCCATTTCAGAACATGAAATCTACGGGCGCGCCGTGGCCGTTTACTATCGCCGTGGCCATGGATTCGACTGGCTCAGGCTGTAAAGCACGAGCACCGTCGTCTAAAGAGCGCTATCTCCGGTTTCGCCGGTACGAATACGCCAAACCTGATCGATCGTCGTCACAAATATTTTTCCATCGCCGACTTTGCCGGTCTTTGCTGCGCCAACGATGGCTTCCACCACGCGCTCGACAGCATCATCCGAAACCGCGACTTCAATCTTCGCTTTTGGAAGAAAATCAACAACATACTCGGCCCCACGGTAGAGCTCGGTATGGCCGCGCTGGCGGCCGAATCCCTTGACTTCGCTGACTGTCATGCCTTGAACGCCGACCTCACTCAGGGCATTGCGGACGTCGTCCAGTCGGAACGGCTTAACGATGGCGGTGACTAACTTCATCTATTGATACTCCGGGTCTTTCAAACAGGTTGCCGTATGCTAGCAATAGGCTTGCTCTATGTGTACAACTAAGCAGCACAAACGGGTGGACTTATCATGAGCAAAAGCACCGGTCTTCTCAAAGAATCGGCGGGTTGGCTGTACTACGGCGTGGCCGTGACGTATGCCTTCGGTGGCTACGGACTCGGCCTCGCCGGGTTGTTCGTGGTGTCGCTACCGATCAACATTATCGCAACGCTGTTGCTCGCACACGCAATGATCATATCAGCCTACCTTATTCACGAGTGCGGCCATAACCTGGTATTCAGTCGTCATCGAGATAATGCAACGCTCGGCCGTGTGATGAGTTGGCTGTGTGGCGCCGCCTACGGTACCTATGAGGACATGCGCTATAAGCATTTCAGACACCATGTTGATAACGATGATGTCGTCTGGTTCGCGTACGACGAATTTTTCCAGCGCCGTCCATTGTTCACGACGATGATTCGCGGTCTCGAGTGGCTTTACATACCGGCGCATGATCTGCTGATGCACGGAGTGATGGTTGTTACCTCGTTCGTTATTCCGCAGCGCCGCGATCAACGAGTGAGAAACGTGGTTGTCATCCTGATTCGAGGCGGGCTGTTCCTTGCGCTAGCGATATTTTTCCCGAAGGCCGCGTTGCTGTACGTGGTTGCCTATCTCATTATGATGCATGTGCTGCGTTTTATGGACAGCGTACAGCACGATTACCCCTACAGTACGACGCTATTCGAGACATCTCGTGCGCCGCACAAGGGCGATGCCGTCTGGGAGCAGGAGCATACATTCAGCAATCCCTTGTCGCTGCGATTTTCAAAGCTGAATTGGTTAACGCTGAATTTCGGATATCACAACGCGCATCATGCAAATATGAATTTGCCGTTTTATCGTCTTCCCGCTTTGCATGCCGAGTTGTCGGGTAACGATCCTGATTTTATTATTCCGTTAGGGTCGCAACTCAGGCTCTATCACAACAACAGGGTGTCCAGAATTTACAACCCGCAACCTGAAAATTATCCTAAAGGCCGGGATTATCTGCGCGTCGCACAATCGGGTGCCGGACCTATCGGCGGCAATGCAGCGTCGTTCCTGACCTCATTCTAGGGGCATGAATCATGCTCGACAAATTGCTTAAGTGACTCTTGCAGACCGTCTTTAACAGGCCCGCGTGGCAGGCTGAAGTAGCGAAACTCGTCGGTGCGGCCGACAGTCGATCGATCGCCAAACATCTGGTCTCATTCATGTGCGCAACGGTTCCGAACAACGGCACGAGTCTGCTGGCGTTTCATACGGATGCACCGCCCGAGGTCATACACCATTCACTTGCGCCGAGTCGCGCGCGGCATTATCTCGACCGATATCTGGCGGGCCCTTACCTCCTGGATCCGCTATATCAAATGGCGTTGCGATCAGACAAGCCGGCAATGTGTCGATTTCGTGACGCCCAGCCGGACCGGTTTCATTCGAGCGAGTACTACCGCCAGTACGTCGAGCGTACGCACCTCGTGGACGAAATGGACTTTTTGCTGCGCGTAACGCCGACCAGCGCGTTGGTCCTGGTCTGCGGTCGCACCGAAAAACGCTTCACGCGTATAGAACTGAATCAGTTGAGTTTGGTTGAGCCCGTAGTGCGAACAGCCATGCAAAAAGTGTGGGACAGCCGGGACAGCGAGTCATTGCGAGGCAAACTTGATCACGGAATGCATCAACGATTGACCACCTGTTTTGAGAATTTTGGTGAAAATTCACTGACCCATCGCGAAAGGGAGATAACGCAGCTATTGCTGCGCGGTCATTCATCCAAGTCCATTGCTCGAGAACTGGGGATCGCACCGGGTACGGTGATGGTCCACAAACGTAAC
>JALHUQ010000203.1 GCA_022866645.1 Woeseiaceae bacterium
CACACTCCGCCAGAAACGCCGGCGTCGATAAAATGTATCCCTGACGTCGCCAGTAACTCGCCGCGTCGCATCGAGTCCTTATAGTACGAGTTCGCGCCATCGACCAGAATGTCGCCGGGCTGCAATAGTTCAATCATCTCTTGCACGTACGATTCAGTAATTTCGCCAGCAGGCAGCATCAGCCATACCAGACGGGGCGCATCGAGTTTCGCTACGAGTTCCTGCGCCGATTCGGCGGGCACCAACCCGCACTCTGCCGCGAGTGCTTCCGTCACACTGGCGTCGCGATTGAACCCTATGATTTCGACATTCGCACGGCGGAGTCGCCGCGCCATGTTGCCGCCCATCTTGCCCAGACCGATCATACCGAGTTGCATCACTATTCCCCTTACGGATACTCGAGGACAGTATCTGGCGGATGGGGCCGCAACGCAAAGGGGTCAGAGCCGAAACCAGTCTGACTCCCCTTCAGCGTCTACGGGCCCATAGCCAGAGGCCGGTAAAACACATGTACAACAGGCAAAGCGCGGTGATGTCTGCGAGGTAGCGCCCTACGACCGGCAGAATTCGGCCGCTGTGCAAGTCGAGCAGCACTCTCTCCCAGTTGATCGCCTGGCCGAGCGCGGCTGTGCCGATTTGCTCGGCCTGACGCTCACTCAGTACTGCTGGCTGCGACCACGCGACGCTCTCTTGTGTAACGTCGACAGCAGAAGACAGACTCATGCGCTGCGGATCAAATTCATAATAGGCATCCTGAATCACCACGAAGATATGCTGACCGTCAGTTCCGAGTTTGCTCATTGGCCCCGACGCGTCGGGGGCGAAGCGCTCAATCAATGTTGCGTCATTACTGACAAGCAGGAATTCGTTACGGGTCACAGCGACATAGGTGTCACCAGCGAGAACAGCGCCAATCAAGCGATTCGTGCCCTTGGCAACCTCCTTGCCATCCGCGTACAAGGTCTCCCCAGAGCTCGCAAACAGTACGCCTGCTGCGGAGAATGCCGAGTCCACCGCTGGTAACTCGGTGCTGTAGAGGCTGAGCACCCAGGGCGCAGCGGCATGACGCGACATCCCGAGCGCGTCCGCGTGATTCAGGAGCAATCCGCTTGCCGAGATCAGAACCAGAAACAGCATTGAGCTTACGCCGAGAACCCGATGCGTTCGGCGCGTCCAGTGCCTACGGAGCGGTGTCGGAAGTTGACGTTGTGCGTCTTGTGTATTCATCGAGCACCAGCGCGAAATTTGCGCTCCGGGTTGCCGCTTTCACGGAAAGTGTCGCGCCACTGATTCCATCAATGCCATGACTGAGGGAACCTGTATCGGTCAGCCGCAGTTGCGAAAATTGTCGGGTGAAGAACGGATACCGAATTTCCCAACCGCGACTCTCCCGAAACTGCATAACGCGCAGATATTGAATTTCTTCGTTCTCTACGACAACACCAAAAGTAATCGCTTGTTCTTTGCCAACTTCGTCGATAATCCATGCCGTTCTTGCGCCATCGTACCAATACCGCATACGCAGCATAGCAGGCGTATGACCAAGAACTTCAGTTGCGATCGCGCGCAGCTCGTCATTGATCCAGACGACGGCATTTGCCGGCGTGTCCGTGCCGAAAGACTCGATCAGGAATTCTGCTCGCGTTTGATACCGGCCTACGTCGCTCGCGGCAAATGCGGCGACCGATAGCAGCAGCAACGAACATGTTGCTGCCAGTACGGTCTTTTGAGTTCGCCTGAACACTAGAACTGGTAGCCAAGTCCGAGATCGAAACCATCAAAATCGCGGCCGGCTTCGCTCGCAAGATTGTGATCTCTTTGTCGAATGTTGAACTTCAGGACGACGTTTTCAATCGGCCAATAATTCAGACCAATTTCGTTCTGTGAAAACTGATCCTGCGCACGTGCGGCGTCAACATCCTGATAGCGACCGTATATGCCGATATCGCCACGCGACGTTGCAAAACGATAACTCGGTTCTACATACCATCCTGTCTGACTGTCAGCTCCGGCCGCTTCTATGGCGTTGCCCGAGAATTCCCAATTCGCGTAAACGGCCTTGAGTGTGAAGTTACTGACGCTGTAGGCCGCGGTCGCGGCGAACAATTGCCCGTCATCGAGACCATCGCCGCTGATCTGACTCGCGTCGGCCTGGTACTGATAGCTTAGCGCAAGATCGAGTCCGGGAATGCCGCTGTAGCGAAGACGCGCCGTGTAGGCTGGATCGCTCGCGGGCGCTTCGGCAACTTTTTGCCGGCCGCTACGGACGCGAAAAGCGTTCTCACCGGTAGTAGGAATTGCCAATCCGGAATGCATGGCGACGTCCCAACTCAGTCCGCTACCGTAATGCCCGCTCATGGCCGCGCCAGCTTCCCACCAGGTCGACGGAATAATGTCGCTTTCAACGGAGTTCCGTTCCACGCCATAAAAGGTTGTGGGCTCATGTGTTTCGTTCAGGATACCGACCGGTAGTAAAAACAGTCCGCCTTTTGCAGACAGCGAATCACTCAATGTGAAATCCACGTAGGCCTGTTCAAGTTCTACCTCACCAGGCGCGCCATCAGCCGCGAACGAGTGTTCCAGTTCGAGCTCGGAGAAGAAACGAACGCGATCGGAAAACTCGTGACCGAAGAAGAGCACGAAGCGATGAAAGTCGATTTGATCGAGATCGCGTGCACCGTCGTCAGCGTCGAGATTGTTGTAATGCACCTCACCGTAGCCGCCGATCTGGGTTTTCGACAGCGCTGCGGGCGCCGCGATGGTGTCCAGATAGTCGCCAGTCGCTTCGATCTTCTGATCGGAAATGGCGAGCTGGGCGTCGGCTACCGCGAGTTGTTGCTTAAGTTGATCGATTTCCAGTTGTTGCTGCTGAACAATCTTCCAGATTTCTTCAATGTCAGGTGTTTCAGACCACGCGGGGGAGGTCAGGACCAGCAGGGCAAGGCCGAGCCAGGGCGAGCATTTTTTCATTTTTTTCAACCACTAAGAAGGAATGGTGCGATGTTAATGCGATCTATTCGCAAATGCAACTCATTCTCATTTAACGTATTCCTCCCCACACCGCCCGCAAAGAGCCGAAAGGGATCTGACCCCCTTTTCTGGGATATGCTTGCCGGTCGGTCGCCTATCTTGATACTGGAGTGACGCCAAATTACGCACCTGACACAAGGCCTGGTTGCTAGAGACATCATCGGAATGGCCCTGCCCATCCTTGCGGCCACTTTCCTGACAGTGACCAGCGTTGCCGCAGAACTGGAGCTGCCTTCCGGAATTCGAACTTATGCGGACGAAAGAATGCCCATCGAAGGGCTGTACCAGTCCTATATCACCCTGCTGGATCAAGGTTGGCACCTTGACGTCGTCGCGCAATCCCAACCCGCCGGCACCGACTACGCCCTGCCCATCATCGCACTGCGCTCGCCGCATCCCGGGACAGCGGTCTGGTTCATATCGGGCGTACACGGTGAAGAGCCGGCGGGCCCCAATGCGATCGCCGCGTCCATAGCGGACATTGCGGCCCTGGGCGAACGTCGCGCGGTAGTGCTGCTTCCCCTCTGCAATCCTCATGGTTATGCCCGCAACTGGCGTTATCTGAATATGCCTATCTATTCCGCCGAGGTGGATGGACAAAGCGTGGGCGACTCCTCGCACCTGCTGCCCGACCCCGATACCCAGGGGCAGGCGCGCGCCGCGGCGGCCTCCAGTCCTGAAGCGGCTGCCATCACCGCTTACGTGCTCGCGCAGTCCGCGAACTACCCGCCAGCCTGGAGCATTGACCTGCATGAAGACAGTCTCATCAGCGCCGGCTACGTCTACTCGCAGGGCGCATTGGGGGCGGATGACCCATTGGCTGCAACGGCTGTTCGGGTACTGCAGGAAAATCATATCCCGCTCAACACCAGCGGCGTGACCCGCTTTGATGAACCCATCAGCAACGGCATCATCGGCCCGGTGATCGACAGCTCAATCGACGAGTTGATGAGTGCCGCAGAGATCGTACTCGATGGCCATACGCTAGTTGGCCCG
>JALHUQ010000204.1 GCA_022866645.1 Woeseiaceae bacterium
GGTGCGAATAATAAAGTGCTGGTCGATGACCTTACGCACGGGCTCATAGCTGTTCATCAGCTTGATCATTTCGCGCCGCGGAGTTTCCAGCACGACGCAGTCCGTTGATGCGCGAACTGTTGCCGATCGACGTCGACCCGACAGCAAACTCATCTCACCGAAAAACTGGCCGCGACCCAGGGTGATGAATTTTCCCGTGTCGATCTCAACGTCGACTTCACCTTCGACGATGGACATGAACGAATTGGTGTAGTCGTTCTTGTGGAAGATGACATCGCCGCGTTTGGGTGTCAGCAGTTCACTGGCCAGCACGAGTTCGCGTAACACGAGTCCGTTTACGTTTTCGAAAATCGGAATGCTGCTTCGTATCAAGGCCAGCGTTTCATCGACATTCTTGCCGTACGGCAGATGCCGGAACTTGTCCTCGAGTATGCCGTGGTCGGCGGGCAGTATGTCGTTGCCCTTGATGAACTCAACGACTTCAAAGCCCTGATTCATTGCCTGCTTGATCAGCGGATAGCCGCCCAGTGCGCCGATTACGTACAGGCCAGGCACATTGGATTCGTAGTGGCCTGACAGTTCGGGCAGCGTTGTTGGGTCGTCACTCGGGAAGCTGATGCCCGTCGACTCCACGAATCGACGCGGTGGAATGGCGCCGATTCGTGCAATGACGCGATTGCACTCGACACGTGTTTCGCCCGTTTCGGTAGTCAGATTAATGGCGGACGATGGCTCGATGGAAGAGACACCCGTGTTGAAGAAACAGCTGATCGAACCGTCTTCGATGGCGCGCGTAATTAGTGTCAGGTTGCCTTCTTTCGCACGAGCAAATTCGTCACGTCGATTGACGACGACGACCGCATTGTTGCGCGCCAGAGCTACCGCGTTTTCGATCGCCGCGTCACCCGCGCCGATGACGACGATGGTCTCGTTGCTGTATTCGTCAGGGTCGTCCAGCGTGTACTGAACGCTGGCGTCATTCTCGCCGTCGACACCGATTTTGCGGGGGTTGCCTTGCAGACCGATAGCGAGAACCACTGCCTCGGACTGTAGCGTTTCTCCGTTCGACAGTTGCAGCTCGAAGTCAGGGGCTGCGCCGGTGATCGCCGTCACTTCCGCGTTGTAGCGAATATTGACGCCGAGGCCATCGAGTCCGGACTGCCAGCCACCAAGAATGGCTTCCCGTGTGCCGGCGGCAAAACCCAAATCACTGCGCAAGGGCACGACGGCCGGTTCGGCCATAACGTGCTTGCCCTTTTGATAGCGTTGGATGGTATTGGCGGGTTTGGCGCCGCTTTCGAGCAGCAGGTAATTGAGGGCTAGTTTTTGTGCGCGTGCGGCCGCACTCAATCCCGCCGGCCCCGCACCGACGATAATCAGTTCATGCTTCACGGATTGCCGAAAGCGGCCGCGCCGGACACGGTGGTTGTGCCTTGTCCATCCTGCAGGCTGTACGTCAGGCCAACGCCGCCGGGGAAGGCCGGATCGGACGTCGCGCCCGGTGCGCTGAAGAAGCCCGAGAATTCACCGTTGCCTCCGGTCGCGCCGCCGACAACAACCGAGCCATACGTACCAGTGAAAAGATGCGGTGGCAAACCAATATCTTGCCCGAACGATCCGCTGCCTGACGCCGACCAGATGGCACCGCCGATGTCGATGACCAGCGTGCTGTCGACGCTAAGATTAGTGAAGTCGGCAAAAAATGTCGCGCTCCCAAGTACGCCGGTATTACCGCGATTGTCGGTCGGTGACGTTGCATCGATGAGTGTGTAGGCGGCCGACCCTGTGATCGGCAGCACCGGCGGTGCCGCATCCGGCCCGCTGATCCAGTGCAGGCTTTGATTGCTGAGGTCGATGCTGACATCGCTGCCATCGCTTTGCAGTGTGCCGCTGGCAACACCACCCGACCAGCGCCCCCAACGGAGCACTGTTATGCTATCGAATCCCGTATCGGTGTTGCTGGCTGTGCCTATTTCCCATGTCGCGGGTTCGTCCAGCGCTCTGCCCGGATAGGGGCCGGTAAAACCGATCAGGTTGTTGCCGCCGTCGAGCTGCAGCAGCGTGGGATCGTTGAATTGTGAGCCGCTGAACGGCCCGCCTGCGGCGCCCAGAGGTCCGGCCGAGTAGCCAATCATGCGGCCGTTGCCTGACGGTGGTTGGCCCGGCGTGATGTCTATGGGCGTACCGTCCGCATCGGTTCCGATGACAGGTTGTTTCGGTGCTTCGGGGTTGCTGCTGTCACTCGGATCACTATCTTGAGTTCCCGGCGCGCTGTTGTCCGGGCTGCGACGAGTGCCAAGTTTGCTGTCGAAACCCGATTGCGCGGCACTGCCGTCCGCATCAAAACGCAGATCATTGTCGTCGATCAAAACCGACGGTGGCGCGTGGAGTTTTTCGGGCGCACGTGACCCCATTGGTATGAACGCGTACTCGCCGGCGTGCACAACAATCTCGCCACCTTGTGCACGAAAATCGATCGTCCCCGCCGTCACACCGATGTACAAACCATCTTCTATAGGATCGCCCGGACTAACGTTTGGTGCCCAGTTGCAATCGCCAGCGCACAGCAGAATAGCGAAGTCGGTGCCACGAATGCCGAGCACGCCAACCGGTGTTCGGACTTCGTATTTGGTATGGTCCTCTTTACCGATAGCCCCTGTGATGGTGCGAAAACCGCCCTTGACCAGTGCGATGGCACTTTTGTCGTTAGTTTCGTCAACCACCGTCGGCGCGGCAGCCGCGTAAACGTACTCGTCAATTCGAATTTCGCTGTTCGGGCGGATCGCGATTTTCGCGCCGTCGATCATCAGCAGCTGTACGCGCGATGCGTCTCCCGTCGTAATCGTATCGCTGCTCAGGACGCCGTCACCCTTCGCTAATGCAATCGCCGTGCTTCGCTGCGCCGTAACAGTACCCTTGCTGAACAATACCGAGCCAGCGTCGTCAGCCTGAGCAGCGGCAGCAGCAAGAATCAGGGCCAGTGCCGCGATACGAAGTTTCAAGGTGCTTTTCATTGCGGCATCCACTGTAGTTGAAGACCGACTTCCGTGCGGTCGTAATCATAGAGTGCAACATTCGAATCGTTGTCCACGTAGCGAATTCTCGGTGTCAACGACAGGCCATCGATCCAGACGTCCGCAAAAGTAATTTGTAGCAGCGTTGAAACCTGCGTGTCCTTGCGCGTCGTACCGAAGAAGAGGCCGTCGTAGTCGCTGGTCAAACTGCCAGCGGAAGCAAACAGAGTTCCGCGTTCGCTCACCGGCATATAAAGAGTGAGTCGCCCGCCAAGTTTTGAGTTGCCGTAGGGAGAACCCGTCTCGCGCTCAGAGTCGCTGCCGCCAATTACTTCCAGGCCGATGTTGCCCGGTGATCCGAAACGATAGTGGAGGCCGCCGCTGTACAGAATTCGATCAACATCCAAAGTCTTGATAGCGTCGTCGTGTCGGATCGCTCCGCCGCGAAGTCCGAAGGTCAGCTCCCAGTTGTCCGTGATGCGATTTCCGAACAAGGCGTCCAGACCGAGGTAGTTTTCATTCGGATCGCCGTCGCGCGTTGCCCAATAGCCGTCGACACCGGCGCGCCCAAAAAACGCGCCGCGTTGCCAGTTCATTCCCGCATTGCCGCTGACGAGGCCGGAGTCGACGAAGCCCGCGTCCGGATTATGCCGGTAACCTGCACGACCACCGGCGTACCAGGCGAATTGAGTGCTCTTGGGATTGTTCCAGCTAAGGCCGGCGCCAGCTTCAAGAAACGACGATTCGGTCTTGAGGTTATCCGGACTCAGCGTGAAGCCCATGAACTGCTGGTTGTCCGTAGAACCATTGGCGTTGTCGTCGTAACCGCCGGTCACATCGAATGAGTAACGCAAGCTGCTTTTCGGCCGTGACGGCGTAGCGTCTATAGACGCTATGTAATTGTTGATTACCGTACGCACCGGCGCCGGCGGATTCTCTGCCAGCAGTCGCACAAACAACGGTCGTGCGAGTCCTGAATTGCCACTGTCGAAATAGGCGCGCGCGAGTTCCATGCGAGCACCGGAGAAATTGGGTGAGACTTCGAGGGAGCGGCGAAGACTGAATATCGCTTCACTGTGCCGCCCGGAATCCAGTGCCGCTACGCCAAGCAGGTAGTCGTAATAGGGATTGCCAGCGAGCTCCAGCTCGCGTGTTGAGAGCAATGTAAAGGCGGCACTACTTTGGCCGGAAGCCAGTAGAGATTCTGCGTCGGCAAGAAACTGCTGTTCGTCGACGCTGGCAGCAACCTGCAAAGTGTCTTGTGCGAGTGCCGATGACGTGGTCACACAGGCGAGTAACAAGCACGCAAAGACCGTGGTCAGTCTGACTGTTGGTACGGGCAACATTGCTATTTTGAGTAATCCCCCGGGCCAGATCATGAGCTTGACGTGCGGATCTACTTACTCAGGTGGTCGAAAACGCCATCCCAATCCGCCGGCGGTGGCTCATGACTGAACCGCTCTATCCGATCAAGGTACACACTATATAGAAGCTCGGCGTTTCGTTCTGTCAATTTTTCGAACAGTGTCCGAGCCGTATCCCAGTCACAACGCCGATATGCCGCGAGTGCCGCCGCATACTCAGCGAGGTTTGAGAGAGCATCGTCGTCGAGCTTTTCGGTCTCGCCGGCGGGCTCGAAAATTGCGACCGGCTTGTGCTTGCCTTTCACTCTGACCAGGTCCAGCTCGCGAAACGTGAAATCAGGAATCTCGGCAACGGTGCCTGCACTCACAATGATGTCGACACCATATTGCTTGGTCAGGCTTTCGAGCCTTGACCCGAGATTTACGGTATCGCCCATCACTGTATAAGCGATGCGAAATTCGGATCCCATATTTCCGACATTCATCTCGCCGCTTGCGATGCCAACGCCAACTCGAATCGGAGGCCAGCCTTTGCCGGCGAAAGGTTCGTCGAGCAATTTGACAGCCCTGACCATGCCGAACGCCGCGAGCAAAGCGTGTTTGGCGTGATCGGCGTCCAGCAGCGGCGCACCCCAAAATGCCATGACGCAATCGCCCATATACTTGTCGATGGTACCGCGGTTTTCCTGGATGACACGCGTGAATGGGGTCAGGAACTCGTTCATCATCTGCGTTAGTTCGCGCGCACTCAGGCCTTCGGAGATGGTGGTGAAGCCACGAACGTCGGAAAACAATACCGACATCACACGGGTTTCGCCTTCCAGCGAAACCTCCGCCCCACTGGCATCGATTTCTTCAACGACCTTGGGCGGTATGTACTGACCGAAAATATACGAGAGGTGTCGTTTGTTTCTTTGCTCGACAAAAAAGCCATAGGTGATTTGCAGCAAGCCGGCGATCAGGGTGTAGCCGATAATGGACGCGATCGGAATCACCAGCTTGAATGTGGTCCACAGCCAGAGATTGCCTGCCATATTGAGAAAGACAATGGCGGCAATCAGTAACAGCGACGACTGCGGTGACAACTTTGGCAACCACAAGGCGACCAGAGCGCCGATCAGGAAAAGCAAAGTCACTTCGAGGCCATTCGACCAGGCCGGTTGCTGGCGTATCGTGCCGTCGAGCAATCCGGCGACGAGGTTCGCGTGCACTTCGACGCCGATGTAGCGTTGACCGACCGGTGTTGAGCGCAGATCGAGCAGACCGGCGGCACTCGCGCCAACCAGCACTATCTTGTCCGTCAGCCACGCGGCGGGCGCGGTTTTGTTGACGATGTCACGTGCCGGAATGAAGCGAAAACTTTCCTGTGGCCCGCGAAAGGGAATGAATACGGCCACCTGTTCGTTAACAGGAATTTCCCGATCGCCGAGTCGAAATGCTTCGAGATCGATGCCGCCACGTTCGCTCCCGGCAAATTTGAAACCCACCGGCGGGGAGCCCAGCGCGGTATGAGTAAGAGCCAGTGCGAGGGTTGGATAAAGGTTGCCCCGATAACGCTGCAACAACGGCGCACGTCGGAAGACACCGTCGGAATCAATCAGCGGTGAATCGAAGAAGCCGCCGCCAGCCGCATTTTCCTGCAGTGCGGGAAGGCTGCCTGTATAGCCCGCCGCATCCACAAAGGGCACATTGAAATCGGCCAGATCCGATTCCGGGATCAGCGCGGCAGGCAAGGCCCCGGTAAATTCCGGTTCGTTCTTGCTGAGCGAGTCCTTGAACACAAAGCCCGTGATGATGTTTCGGGCGATGAATGATTCGGCGAAGGCCTCATTGCCGCCGCCACGGCCAGCTTCCGCGAAGAGCACGTCAAAGCCCAGTGCTTTGATTTCGTAGTCGTCGAAGAGAACGTCGACGATGTCGGCCAGCGTGTCACGTTCCCACGGCCACTGACCGAGCTGCACCTGGCTGGCTTCGTCAATATCGACGATGACAATTCGCTCGTCGATGCCACCGGGCATGGTGAGGCGGACGCGGACATCGTAGAGATAGTTTTCCATACGGTCGATGATCTCGAACCGCGGGCTGCTCGAAACGTGCATGACGAAGACCGCCAATACGATCGCACTGATCGCGATGCGAGTCAGCAGTCGGGTCGTGCGAGTGGTGAATGGCATGGCGTGAATTTACACGAATTCGAGACCGATGTGCCTACCTTGGTGTCGGGCAACGGCCTTGCTCCCAGCCAGCGCCGCAACGACGACCAAGACTGCAGATCGGGCAAGTGCGGGGGTAAGCAATGCATTTTGCGCTGCGAGACCGCCAAAGATTGCCTGATCGAGATGCCGAAATGAGCGACGAAATTTGGTACCCGGTTTCGACGCTGTCAGTGATTGCAAAATTCGATAGACGAGTCCACCGCGATTGCGACACTCGTGTGAGTTGGCACCGTACTAGAAAGATCCATGACACTCTGTTGCTTTGTCGCCACAAAGATGTTTGTTGCGTGAAGGGGCAGACAGATGGGGTCAGCGCTATGCCTCTTTGGAATAACGCTCAGACCGCGACATTGCTTATTTTTCGCGCCGTGGAATAGCCTCATTGAGCATCAGCGCCCGCACGTACTTGACCGGCGGCGAGCCGTAACTCAGGGCCTGGTCATGATAGCGGCGCAAGGTGAATTCATCACCCCAGGCTTTCTCGACGGCGGCGCGCATTTCAATGTGTTCCTGGTAGCCGACGAAGTAGGTCGACAACTGCGTTGATGAAAGTTGTGCGCGTATCCATTTCCCGGCCGCCTCCCGTTCTTCCTGAAAGCCGCCTTCAATCATGAGTTTCATGGCTGCGTCGCGCGTCATGCCGTCAACATGAATTGCTGAGTCGATGATCGCATTGGTGATGGCGCGCAAATACCATTTCAGATTGATGAGCTTCATCAATGGATCGTTGTCGAGGTAACCCTCAGAGATCATCATCTGCTCGGCGTAAACGCCCCAACCCTCGACGAAGGGCCCGGACCAAAGCACTGATCGCAGTGCTGACGGGTAGCGGTTACTCAGGGCAATCTGCAGATAGTGGCCGGGCACACCTTCGTGAATCGTCAGGTCCTGAATAGAGTAAAGGTTGTACTCGCGCAGGAAAGACTGAATCTGTTCCTCTGTCCAGTCGGCCGGCAGCGGTGCAACCGCATAGAATGCTGGCTGGTCTTTATCGAGAGGCCCTGGCGGATCCAGATAGGCAACGCTAACGCCGCGCTGAAACTCGGGCATGATGATTATCTCGACGGGTTCGTTCGGCATCGTCACGATATTTTTTTCTATAACGAAATCGATCGCTTGCTGCAACTGCTGCTTCGCGACATCCACGATACCGTCGCGCGGCGGCAGCTTCGCATAGGCTTCTTCAAGTGCCGCCCGAATGATCGATTGTTTGTAGGATGCATCCGGCTTGTCGGGGAAGGTCGTGTACGGATTCTTTTTCAAATAAACAGTTTTCGAAACTTCGTACATCTCGTTGCGAACTTTTTCATATTCCTGTTCCGCGCGCGCCGTAATTTCCTTGCGACTGAGCGCAGAATTCAGTGCAAAAGCAAGCTTGGTGTCAAAGTGTGCTGCGCCTATTCGAAAATCGCCAGCGGCTTTTGGCAGCAGCTCCTCTTCAAGCCAGGTCTGGTGGTCGGCGACAGCGTTTTTTGCGAGCTCCACCGCCGCCATTAGCGATTCCAGATCGGCAGCTGAAAGCACTCCCATTTCGGGCACGATCATCGTGTCGATGATCGATGTCAGACCAGGATTCTGCGCTATAGCCGTTTCGGCGTGTACCTTCGGAACGCGCTCGGGCTGAATCGAAGCCCGCGATTGTTCGAGGAATCGCGGAATGGCATTTAACCTCGAGGTCGCGCTTTTGAGACGGTCAGCCAGCGGGGCGTAATCGCGCGCGACCAGCCCGTAAATCGCACCGCCGGAAATATTGATGTAATACAGCGGGTTCCACGCCCATTCCTGCAACTCATCCTGAGACCACAGGTCGGACTGCAGCTGGTTCATGAGGATTTCCGCATCGATCTGGTTGGCCCTGGACAGCTGGTCGATATTGAGTGCCTGCAGCGCCTCGATATACTCGAGCAGAAGTTCGCGGGTCCGCTTTCGTGCAGCAGCATCGACCTGGTCGAGTTCGCCATCGGCACTGTGATCGCCTACGGAGCTGGCAAATACGGGGGAGAAATTGCTCAGATCACTTAAGTATTCATCGGCAAGATTCTGAAACGCTTCATCGGTCGCCGTCTGTGCGGATGCGACAGTTCCAAAAAGCAAGAATAGAGTAAGCAGGATGACTCGTTTCACGGTGGTGTTCCCGATTGATTCACAGGTTGCAGACCTTAGCATGGCGGCGACATAGCTGTAATATCGACTCATGTTCCCGAGCCTGCGTTCCCCGACAATTGCAATAATAACAGCGATTCTGACCTGGCCGCAGATTGCCGCCACTGAGGACCGCCTGCCGGCATTGATTATTCGGGTCCCCGAGTCGGTTACGACACTGTTCGTCGCGGAGACGTCCACGGCTCAGTTTCATCGCTTTGATCGCAAGGGCGACAAGCTTGCACTCGTCGGCAGCTACTACATGTCGATAGGTCGAGGGGGGGCCGGCAAACAACGATCACGCGACAAACGGACGCCGCTCGGCGCGTATTTTATTACGGAGCAACTCGACACCAGCAAGCTGCATACGAAATACGGCGTAAGCGCTTTTCCTCTCGATTACCCCAATGCCTGGGATCTGCGCGCGGCACGCGACGGCGACGGAATCTGGGTCCACGGTGTTGATCCGGCAACTGGTCGGCGACCGAAGCTCGACACTGATGGCTGTATCGCGTTGACCAATGAGGACCTCAGCGTCCTGGCTCCCGAGTTCCGGGACAACGTCACGCCCGTACTGATAACGCGTGCGGTGAATTGGGTCGATGCGTCGCACAACAGGGCGCTGCGGATCGAGCTTGAGGACAGGGTCAACGATTGGGCGAATAGCAGGAAGCACGGTGACCTTCATGCCTATCTGTCATTTTATGACGATGAATTTGAACGCTGGGGAATGAATCTGACCGAGTGGTCATCGCTCATCTTGCAGACCGACAGCCTTCGCCCGATTCAGGAGGCGGCGGTCAGCGATTTGTTACTGACAGGCTACCCGGAAGAAGAAGGCGTTTACCTGAGCCGATTTCAACAAAAGCTGCTTGAAGCGGATCGCCAGACAGTGATCACGAAACGACTGTACTGGCGCCGCGATGCGAGCGGTGAGCTGAAAATCATAGCCGAGGACGATGGTTGACGAACGGATCTAGCGCAGTCCTTCACGAGCAGTCAGTTCGTCGATGACTTCAAACAGCTTCGTGTAGTTTCCTTCAGTAGCGCCTGCAGACCTGGTATCGGTGCGATATTTGCCATTAACGACGAACATGGGAACGCTGGTAACGTTGTAACGGCGAGCAAGGTCTGCCGCGACGCGTAGCGCCTGATTGACCTCAAATGAATTCCAGGTGCGATTAAAGTCGTCTTCACTGACGCCGGCGCGCGCGAACACGCGTTGAATTGCCACCTGCGATGTCAGGCGATTGTTCTTGCGATGGAACTCCTCAAACACCATGGTTCGAAACGCGACCGGATCCTTGAGCTTGCCAGACTGGGCAAGAAAAACTTCGGTGTAGTAAAGCTGCGCGTGCAACTTGGCCAGTTCGTTAAATACGGCGGGAATTCGGACAAAGCGCACGTTCGGGTCTTTGCCTTCCGCCCACTTGTTAATATCGGGTTCGAGGGCAAAACAGTGTGGGCAGCTGTACATGAATATTTCGGCGACTTCGATCTTGTCTGCACCACCCACGGTCGGCTGCGTAGGAATCATTCGCGTAAAATGCGTGCCCTCTTTGAACTGCCAGTTACGCGCTGCACTAACATCGTCTGCTTGCGCGAGAACGATGACTGCGGCCTCAGGCTCAACTTCAGCTGCCGACTCTTCAACGACGACCTGCGATTCAGTCTGGGAAGCGGTGCTTTCGACCGCATCCGGAGCGGACTCAGCCGCCGGGTCCGTTGCGGCAGTCGGTTCCTCGGCCGGAGCGGCGTCTTCCTTGCTGCAAGCAGCGGCAAAGAGCGTGAGGGTGGCGAGTGCGGAAATCCAGATTTGTTTGTTCATGCTTACTTGAGACCCTGTACGTAGGAAGAAAGTGCCGCGATATCGTCTTTGTCGAGACTGGCCGCGATGTCTCGCATGACACGGGTTTTGCCGTCGGAGGTACGAGCGGCATTCGCGTAGTCGTTCAATTGTTTGGCGATGTAAACCGCGTGCTGGCCGTGCAGTGCAGGATATCGGGCGGCAGGATTACCTCTTCCCGTCGGGCCGTGGCAGGCGAGGCAGGCTGCAGTCTTGTTTTCCTTGTTGCCACCGCGATACAGCGATACTCCGCGATCGAGCAGGTCTTCATTGGCTACCGCCTGGGCGGCGGCTGGCAGGCTCTCGAAGTACACCGCGAGATTTGCCATATCCTCGTCCGACAACATCATCGCCTGGCCGGACATCAATGGATCCTTGCGACTGCCCTCTTTGAATGCCTTCAGTTGCGCCACAATGTAAGGCGCATTCTGACCGGCAAGATTGGGCCACATCGGGCTCGAGCTATTGCCCTCCGCACCATGGCAGGCGCTGCAAGTGAGTGCCCGTGCCTTGCCGGCTTCTACCGATCCGACGATGAGGCTTTCGGCCTTAACTGGAGTGCCGGCCAGAGCCAGGCCGGCGAGTATGAACAGCGGTGTGAGCTTGATTTTCATATCGTGTAACCGTTACTTCCCTGCGTTGGGTGATGTCGTCTTGCGATTGTTGTGCGCCGACCGCTGGCGCGGGGGTGGAAGCTTCCCTGACGGTCTGGACTTCCTTGCTGCGTGACACCGAACCCGTCAAACTAGCCCACCGGTCCTGTACTCAGCAGCCCCAAATTATACACATTATCCGCAGGACGTACCCCCATGTCGCAATACCCAGAAGCTCAATTTATCAAGAGCGCGAACGCGCAGAACCAGTTCGTCGCGGATGTGGGGGCCGAGGTCGCGGTCGCCGGGCGATCAAACGCCGGCAAGTCGAGTGCGATTAACGTTATTGTCAACCGACGCCAGTTTGCGCGCACCAGCAAGACCCCAGGACGCACACAACTCATCAATTTTTTCAGCCTGCAGGGCGACCAGCGCCTCATTGATCTGCCGGGCTACGGATTCGCAAAGGTGTCGGACAAGAAGCGGGGTCACTGGCGCGACCTGGTAGCCGACTACTTTGAGTCCAGGGCTAGCCTTCGGGGGCTATTTCTCATTATTGATATTCGCCGCCAGATCACCGATTTTGATCGGCAGATGCTGGCTTTCGCCGAGCAGGTGTCGTTGCGGACACATGTCCTCCTGACCAAGTCCGACAAATTGAAGCGTGGGCAGGCGGCGACGGCTCTGCTTGAGGTGCGGCGTGATATTGGTGAACTTGCGACGGTACAGCAGTTTTCCGCACTGACCCGCCTCGGCGAGGACGAAGCACGCGCGAAACTCGACGAATTCCTGTCGACAGAAGCCCGGGAATGAAAACAGCCCCGAAGCAGCGGCTGTAGCCGCCACCCCGGGGCCAGGAGAAGCAAGCGACTTGGGGTAGCCGCGTTGCTCGCCTGTCCAGGGAGTCGGACAGACGAGTGACTTATGCACTCAAAACATTAGAGAGCGTAATTCGCGGGGAGTTCAAGAATTCGTAACTTATTGATAATAATATAAAAAGATATCGAATTCGATTCGGTAAAGGTCGTGAAAGTTCGAGATTGATGGAACAGTGTCTGTCCGACCACTCCACTGTCTGAGGTAGTTCGCCGTTTA
>JALHUQ010000205.1 GCA_022866645.1 Woeseiaceae bacterium
ATCACCGTATCGATAAAGATACCGTAATTAAGCGTTACACCGCTTTCGCCGAGAGCGAGTGACAGATCGCTGAAGCTAACACTACCCATTATGACGCCGATCGGAGGCATGATGACGTCCGATACCAATGACGAAACGATCTTGCCAAAGGCGACACCGATAATAATACCGACGGCCACATCGACAACGTTTCCGCGCATCGCAAAGTCTTTGAATTCTTTTAGCATTTGGTAAATCCCCTGTTTTTTTGGATACTTTTGACGGGCCGATTGTACCTTATTAATGCACGTGACTGACTATCTCGCAGGCGGGGCAAATGCCGCGATCCAGCGCGTACGCATCCTGCACATAAAGTCCCGTACAGCGCCTGCAGCCAGCCAAATACAATTCATCGTTGTGCGAGATGCACTGCAGCAAATTCCAGGCCCACTCGAAACTCAGTTGCGGATCCTGATGCAATAACAAATAGGTTTCATAAGCGCGACACAGGCGGTGGCCGAATTCCACGTCCGGACGTGGCCAGCAGGGGTGCACACAATCATTTTGGTCAATGCGAACAAGGAGGCCCGCCGAGAACAATGCGACCAGCGTCGTTGCCTGAATCTGATTTTGGGCGCTCTTGACGAAGCGAGTGATCTGTCGCGGCGATTTTCCGCGCCGACGTTTGATGCCGTTTCCGCCACCGTGCCGGAAGTAAGTGGAGTAGAGCTTGCGAATTCGGTCATCGGAGAGCCCGGTGCATTCCCGAATGATTCGCGTCCGGGCCTCATGGCGAATCATTCTTAGCGCCAGTTCGAACTGGCTGCGCTCTCCGGCATAGCGATCATCGGTAAATCTCATTTCTGATCCTTTGTGGTAGAAAATGACCATATATCGTATTTCGACACGGTATATTATCCATACATGGGAAAACAAGCCGAAATACAGTAATTCGAATAAGAGACCACAAAGGCATCAGGAGTAAGAAAAATGCAGGAATCAGGCGAATATCCGGGACCCAGCCTGGACGACTACGCAAATGTACAGGCTTTAAATAGCGCTTTTATCAAGGCGACTATCGATATGAAAGGACCGCAACGCGGTCGCCTGGCGGCCGCGCCTTTTTTGCTCTTTTCGCTACGTGAACACGAGCTCGAATGGTGGGATGGCGCACTGGCCGATCGCCGTCAGGGCGATCTGATGGCCGCGCCTGAGTTGTCCAGTCCGGAGCTTTGCCGCCTGCAGACAGCAGCGCTTAGCTTTCTTTGGCAACTGGGTCGCCGTAACCTTTATGCAGCGCGCATCATTAGCGGCGGCACGATCGCCTGGTGCGAAAAAATAACGGCTCTGCCGTTGATCACATTGCTGGACCGCATTGGTACACGCGGTGACCTGATGCAGTCGCGACTTGATGGTCAGGTCGGGATCAGCGAGCGCTTGCTCGGCGATGGCACGAGTTCGAGCCAGAATGTCCGCCGTTCATCACATCTTGCTGTCCTGCAAACCTTGCTGACACGCAGCGGCCTCGACAGCTATACGCGGCTTCCGGCGGCCGCCTGCAGGATGCCCGCCGCAATGCAAGTCCTTGATAAGTAGTTGTAACGATATATGGTCGTCGTGGTTACAATACGTGACCAGATGAATGCACTAACAATAAGAAACCTCAAAAAGACCTACAGCAACGGCAACGTGGCCCTGAAAGGCATAGACCTGAACGTGGTGGCGGGTGATTTTTACGCTCTGCTGGGACCGAACGGCGCCGGAAAAACCACTGCCATTGGTATCGTCAGTTCGCTGGTCAACAAGAGCGAAGGCGAGGTCGAAATTTTTGGTCACAATATCGACGAGGATTTCGAATCAGCCAAATCCCGTCTCGGCCTGGTGCCACAGGAAATCAATCTCAACCTTTGGGATTCGGTCGGCAATATCGTGACCAATCAGGCGGGCTACTACGGAATTGGCGGCAAGCGTGCACGCCAACGGGTAGAAAAGTACCTGCGTGAATTGCGCCTTTGGGATCGACGAAACGACATCGCTCGCAGCCTGTCTGGCGGGATGAAGCGCCGACTGATGATCGCCCGGGCGCTGGTACATGAACCCAGACTGCTGATACTTGACGAGCCGACTGCAGGCGTCGACATAGAGATCCGTCGATCGATGTGGGACTACTTGCGAGAGATCAACGCAGCAGGCACGACCATTATCCTGACGACACACTATTTGGAAGAGGCGGAATCTTTGTGTCGCCATATCGGCATCATCGATGATGGCAGGATCATCGAAGATGCGAAAATGAGTACCGTGTTACGCAGGCTGCAGCGCGAGGTCCTGATCCTCAGTTTGTCGGGAAACATTACGGAAG
>JALHUQ010000206.1 GCA_022866645.1 Woeseiaceae bacterium
GGACGTTGTTCACGATGCAGGGGGGCTGCTGTATTACGACGGCGCCAACCTTAACGCAATTCTCGGCAAGGTGAGGCCGGGCGATATGGATTTTGATGTCATCCATATGAATCTTCATAAGACATTCTCCACACCGCACGGCGGTGGCGGTCCAGGATCCGGCGCGGTCGGCGTTAATAGTCGATTGCTACCCTTCCTGCCGATACCTGTCGTCGGCAGCAAAGAAGTCTCACGCCAAGGGTGCGCAGGTGGTGAGACGGTCTATGACTGGCTCACCGAAAAAGACTTGCCGCAAAGCATAGGCCGACTGTCCGGCTTTATGGGTAACGCCGGCGTCCTGCTACGGGCCTACGTCTACATGCGCATGCTGGGACATGTTGGCATGGAACGCGTTTCGGAGTACGCAACGCTGAATGCCAACTATCTTGCGGCGCGACTGCGTGACGCAGGTTTTGAGTTGGCATTTCCGACCCGACGAGCGAGCCATGAATTCATCGTGACGATGAAGCACGAAGCCAAAGCGCTGAATCTGACGGCGATGGATATCGCAAAAGCATTGCTCGACAAGAACTATCACGCACCAACGACCTATTTCCCACTGCTGGTTCCGGAGTGTTTGCTGATCGAGCCGACTGAGACCGAAAGCAAAGAAACGCTGGATAATTTCGTCGCCGCGATGATTGAGATCGTAACGGCTGCCAAAGAGGGCACTGAGTTCAAGGATGCACCCTACACGATGCCGGTCCGGCGCCTGGATGACGTGAAGGCAGCCCGGCAGCTGGATCTGGCCTACAGGCCCGTGGAAACGTGACTTTCGTTGTCGCGCGGAGCTCGTGATTTTGTTGAAATAGTGAACCGCTGACCGCCCGGACAGTCGAGATGAGTACGAGCGGGTGTTCGGCCCGGTTATCGACCCGTTTATTAATCCGATTATTAGCCAGGAAGACTATGACAAAGGTCAGGATTCTGATGGCAGCCATGTTGCTGCTCTCAAGCATTGCGGCAACGGCCGCTGAAGACACCGCATGGACGCGGACACTGGAGCGAATTTCCTCTGGGGTGGTATCCATTCGCATCGACAGCACCAGGGCATTTGATACGGAGTGGAACTCCTCGTCGCAGGCGACCGGTTTCGTCGTCGACGCCAAACGTGGAATCATACTGACCAATCGTCATGTTGTGGCGCCAGGCCCTGTTATTGCCGAGGCAATATTTCAAAACAACGAAGAAGTGCGGCTGACGCCGATCTATCGCGACCCCGTGCACGACTTCGGCTTTTACCGTTATGACCCCGCAGAACTCAAGTACATCAAGCCAGCCGAACTGCCACTGGCTCCTGATGGGGCCGGCATAGGCAAGGAAATTCGCGTCATCGGCAACGATGCCGGTGAGCAACTGTCAATCCTCGCGGGAACCATAGCGCGACTGGACCGGCAAGCACCCGTTTACGGGCGTGGTCAGTACAACGATTTCAACACGTTTTACTACCAGGCGGCATCGAGTACTTCCGGAGGCTCATCGGGCTCGCCGGTTGTCAATATTGACGGCGATGTCGTTGCGTTGAATGCAGGTGCAAACAATTCGGCTGCGAGCAGCTTTTTTCTGCCGCTGAATCGCATTGAACGTGCACTGCATGAACTGCAGAAAGGCAAGACAGTGTCACGGGGTACTTTGCAGGCGACGTTTCAGAGTAAGCCGTTCGACGAACTAAAACGCTTGGGCTTGACGCCGGAGTCCGAGCGAGCCGCACGCGCAAAAAATGCCAAGCAAACCAGTATGCTGGCTGTCGAACAGGTGATTCCGAATTCTCCGGCAGCCGGAAAAATAGCGCCTGGGGATATTCTCATACGCGTCAATGGCGAACTCGTCACAGAGTTCATACCACTCGAGTCCTTGCTCGACAGCAGCGTGGGGAAGGATATTGAAATCGAACTTGAGCGTGGCGGACAGCGCATCGTCAGTACCATTAAGGTCGACGATCTGCATTCGATAACGCCGGATGAATACCTGCAATTTGGCGACGGCACGGTAAATACACTGTCCTATCAGCAGGCACGACATTACAACCGTCAACCGACCGGTGTGTATGTTGCCAACCCCGGATACCTGCTGTCGAAAGCCGCAATACCTCGCGGTGCGGTCATTGTGGAAATGGACGGTGAACCCATCAATAATCTTGACGATTTTGAGGCGGCGTTGAATCAACTGGCTGACGGGGCGCGAGCAAAAGCTCGCTATGTCGACATGGAGAATCCACAGAACTCGGTTGTTCGACTGCTCGAGATGGACCGCGTCTGGTTCCCGGCGGAGCGATGCAAGCGTGATGACACTACCGGCCTCTGGCCGTGCCGAAAGTTGGCCGATGGGCCCGCGCCGTCACCGGCGGCGGTGGGTAGTACTCGTCTCAATCACTATAGTGACCCGCGCATCAACGCCATTGCGCCATCGTTAGTGGTCGTTACCTTTGATTTGCCTTACACGCTGTCGGGAGTTTCAGACCGGCATTACTACGGAACTGGAATCATCGTCGACAAAGATCGCGGTTACGTCGTTGTTGATCGCAATACTGTTCCGATAGCGATTGGCGATGTGAAAATTACGTTTGCCGGTTCTCTTGAGGTGAACGGCAAGATCGAGCAGATACACCCGTTGCATAATTTCGCGATGGTTTCCTACGATCCGAAGAGCATTGGTGACACACCAGTCAGGAGCGCGAAATTCAATACGACCCCGTTGGAACCCGGCGACGATGTGTGGGTAGTGGGAATTAAGGGCGATCATCAGCTGGTGCATCAGCACAGCACCGTGTCATCGGTCGATCCGTTGATCCTGCCGCTGTCGAGAACTCTGCGTTTCCGCGACTCAAACATTGAAGGCATAGATCTCGTATCGGCACCGACGGATTTCGATGGCGTGCTGGTGGACAAGAAGGGCCGCGTATCCGCCAGTTGGTCGAGCTTCGTAATGCAGTCCTCGAATGGCGACGCCACGCAATTCAACCGCGGTGTCAGTAGCGAAGTCATACTGCAGTTCCTGGATATCGTCCGGGAAGGCAAGCCGTTCTACTCGCTGGAGGCGGAATTCGGGTACGCGCCATTGTTTGCCGCACGCAAGATGGGCGTTGACGAAGAGTGGATTGCGCGTCTGGAAAAGAACAACCCGCTGCGGCGCAGAGCGCTGAGTATTACAAGACTGGTTGCCGATACGTCGGCAGCCAAGCTGCTCAGGAATGGCGATTTGCTGCTCGCGATCGATGGCAATGTTGTGACGTCATACAGGGGGCTTGAGAAAGCCGTGCAAAAACCAGAGGTTGTTGTGACGGTCTGGCGAGATGACGCGGTTCAGGAACTCACAATCGAAACTGCGGCCTTGAGCGGGCGCGGTATCGAGCGCGCGATATCCTGGGCGGGTGCGCTACTGCAAGACCCGCATCGTGCGATGGCGGCACAGCGCGGTATTGCGACAGATGGCGTTTACGTTGCTTATTTCAGCTACGGCTCTCCGGCGACACGCTACGGGCTCTGGGCGGGACGGCGGGTGGTGGAAGTGAATGAAATGCCAACGGAAAATCTGCAGGCGTTCATCGATGTGGTAAAAAACATAGAACACCGCGAGTCGGTGCGACTGAAAACCGTTACCTGGAATGGCTCTGTGGAAGTGATCACATTGAAGCTCGACAATCAGTATTGGCCGGCCTACGAGATTCGCCGCACGGACAGTGGCTGGAGGCGCACCGACTTTGGATCGTAGCGCGCCTATCGCTACAAAGTGGATTTTGCCGATCGCAATCCTGGCAATCCTGGGTGTCAGTTATTCCTACGCTCAGACCCTGTACAAATATCGTGGTGAAGACGGCGAATGGATATACACCGACCAGAGGCCCGTCGCGCAAAAGTCGGTCGAAATCCGGCAGCTGGAATCGACGTTTGTTGAGCCCAGGTTTTCGGTTACGCACGACGTCATCGGCAGGACCATAGAATTCGTCGCGCACAACGACTTTCATGTGGCGATCGAGGTGCGTCTGGAGTTTCTCGAAATCACGGGTATCGAGTATCCCAGTCCGGACCAGGTCTTGCGCTGGGTGGTCGATCCGCGCAGCGATCAATTGCTCTTGAGCCTCGAGATATTGCAGAGTGCCAGTGCGCCTTTCGTCGACGTGCAATATGAATACATTCCGGGCGATCCGACGGCCGAGTACCGGCCGGACATGACTTATCTGGCGCCGTTTTCGGCAGGACGAGACTTTCCAATCACTCAGGCCTATCCGGATGCGATTACGCACCGGACGCTCGACAGCGTTTATGCGGTGGACATAGCAATGCCGGTCGGCACTGACGTTCTCGCAGCACGCGACGGCATCGTTTTCGATGTTGCGTCGGATAATTATCGCGGCGGGCTGGACCATCTGCGTGATGGCGATGCGGCAAATATTGTTCGCATCGTACACGA
The DNA here is from genome assembly GCA_022866645.1 of Woeseiaceae bacterium. GTDB lineage: Bacteria > Pseudomonadota > Gammaproteobacteria > Steroidobacterales > Woeseiaceae > UBA1847. Next base: position 4,450 of record JALHUQ010000206.1, read on the forward strand.
CGATGGCACGCTGTCTCTGTATGCACATCTGAACTGGAATTCCATACGCGTCAAACCCGGCGATCATGTCAGGGCAGGACAATACATCGCTGATTCCGGCAATACCGGCTTTACGAGCGGGCCCCATTTGCATTTCGCAGTACAACGAAACGCGGGGCTGAAAATAGAGTCCTTGCCGGTCGTATTCAAAGGAGCGAGTTTCGATAGCGTTGTTCCTGCCACCGGCGCTACGCTGACTGCTTACCCATGAACTTCCTCGCGTCTCCCCTGGGTGTTTTGTTGATCCTCGGGATTGTTGCTGTCGCAGCTGTCGCATTTCAGCCTGCGAAATACGTCGGCATCTGGCGCGAGATGGCGAAACGCTACGAAACTGATCGACGGCCATCGTCCGTGGCATTTCCGGGCGAGGACGTTGCGCTCGGATTGCATGAATTCGCGCGCGTCGATGCGGCACTCGATGATGAAGGTTTCTGGATGGTGTACAACGGGCCGGACCCCCGCAAAGCCCCTCCTTGTGTGTTGATTCCCTGGGACTGCATACGCTTTAAGCAGCAGAGTGAAAGCAGGCACAATTTTCAGATCAGGTTGAAGGATCCGCTCGAATTCCTGGTATCACCTGAATTGGGTGCGGCGTTGCAGCGACGGAGTCAGCGCATGCCCGGCGAGGCGGATCCGGGGTGAGCGAGTTATCGCAGCCGATACGAATACTGGTTCTTTGTACCGGTAACTCCTGCCGCAGCATCCTGGCGGAGGTTCTATTTAAGGAACTCGGATCAGGCCGAATCGAAGCGTTTAGCGCGGGCAGCCATCCGGCGGCTGCTGTAAACCCGGCAGCCATCGCCAAGCTCAGGAAAGAAGGTCACTCGACGGAGGGGCTGGCATCGAAGTCCTGGGATCAGTTCAGTGGTCCGGATGGACCTGCTATCGATATCGTCATCACCGTTTGCGACAGCGCTGCAGGTGAGTCCTGCCCCGTTTGGCGTGGCGCTCCTGTGACAGCGCACTGGGGAATTCCGGATCCGGCTGATGCTGACGCTGATGACCGTGATCGCGCTTTCGATCTGGCTTACTCACAATTGCGAAAGCGAATAGAGCAAACACTTGAATTGCCGCTGGAAAGTCTGGACGTTCGATATCTCAAGGATTCACTGCAGCGAATCCATGACGCCTGCAGCAGTGGGGAATGCCGGGCAAATTAGTCGGTCGCCGAGCTGAGTTCCGCGGCCAGCGCTTCCCAGGTAGTAACGGGCAGCTCGCAGTGCGTGCCCACGCACTTGTAGGCAACCGTCTCTCCGGCAATCGGTTTTCGATCCGCC
>JALHUQ010000207.1 GCA_022866645.1 Woeseiaceae bacterium
CTGAACGTCTCGGGCGGCCTCTCGCATGCCAAGCACATACGGTTCCCAGTTGGCCTCTATGCCGTGCACCATCCTGTGCCGCGACAGCCAGTAGGCCGGTTCTTCGGCCCTTTTGAGGTCGCCATCGGCGAGGGCGAAGTTTATCTCGTCGAGTCGTTCCGCGTGCGCGTGCATGTGCCGCAGGAATGAATTGCCTGGCAAGTCGTCGCTGGAGGCTGGTGATTCAGTTACTGACGGTGCTTTCGCAGCACAACCGGCCGCGCACAAGGCGAATGCGACGATCCAGATGATAGGTAATTTCATGACAACTCCAAGGGCACTAATGGCCGCAGTAGATAAGTATCCTGGCCAAGACTTTGCCGCCAGGCACGGCGGCGGGCAATCGGGACTTATACCGACTCGCGAGGCTGGATCGTAACCGCGTTGTAACACGGGCGTCACGATCTCGTCACAACTCACCTTTAGTCTCTCCTGATTTCCTGAACCCAGAAATCTCGGAGTACGACAAATGAATATCAAGTCAGTCATCGCCACGGTAGTCGTGGCCGCGGCTCTTGGCGCATGTTCCAGCGGGGACATCAACATTGATCCCTCAACCAACGTAACGAACAGCAACAATACGACCAACGCCGGCGGTGGCGGCAACGCAAACGATATCTGCGCCTCGTACCTGAATACTGGTGGCCAGAAGATTCAGGGCGTGGCAGATGCCGACGGCAACTGCGCCTATGGACCGAGCTTCCTTTCAAACGTCCTGCCGCTCAAAGTCGACATGACTATTCCGGCACTTCCGAACGGTGGCGCACACATTTTTGGCGCGAGTCTTTTTGTTGGTCAGTCCTACCGCAGCGATGCTGAATTGGCGGCGGCTGGGATTGCACAGGGCGGAGACGGCCCGACCCTGACCATCGAAGCGGGCGCGACGCTCGCGTTCAAGTCCAGCAAGGATTTTCTGGTCGTCAATCGTGGTTCACGAATCGTTGCAGTCGGTCGTGCCGACGCCCCCATCACCATCACTTCCGAATCTGACGTGCTCGGCACTGTTGGCCCCGAAGATGTGCAGCAGTGGGGCGGCATGGTCATCGACGGCTTCGGCGTGACCAACAAGTGCGCCTACACTGGCACACGCGGCGTCGATCTTGCGCTGGTCGGCGAATGCCACGTTGACTCGGAAGGCTCGAGCGGCAACGACGAAAACCAGTACGGCGGTAACAACGACGACGACAGCTCCGGTCAGCTTGAATACTTCATCGTGAAACATACCGGTGCCACCGTCGGTAACGGCGATGAGCTGAACGGCATTACTTTCGGCGCCGTCGGCCGCAACACTGTCGTGCGCAATCTCGAGGCGTACTCAACGTATGACGACGGCATCGAAATGTTTGGTGGCGCAGTCAGTTTCGAGAATTACGTCGCCGTGTACGTTCGCGATGACTCGATCGATATCGATGAGGGCTGGATTGGGACGATTGACAACGCACTGGTCATCCAGTCAGCGACCGACGGCAATCACTGCATCGAGGCCGACGGCATTGGCGATTTCGGTAATCTCGACCCGCTGGTCATCGAGGACTTCATGGCACGCGGACTACAGAGTTCGCCGGTCATCAGCAACCTGACCTGCATCATTTCCGCGAACGGTCCGGCGACCGCCACACACGACCCAGGCGCCGGTTGGCGACTCCGTGAAGGCGTCACGCCGATCATCAATGACTCCATCGTCATCGCTACCTACGGCGCGACCGATGCCACGAGCTCCGGCGATAA
>JALHUQ010000208.1 GCA_022866645.1 Woeseiaceae bacterium
GATATGCATGTGACGACGCTGGTTGGTGTTGCCCGTCGCATGGTTGAATTAAAGGATCAATGGAGTGGCACTCTGATGTTGGTCGGGCAGCCGGCGGAAGAAGCGGGCGGCGGCGCGAAGGGAATGGTCACCGATCATATTTATGATCGCGTCGGTCGTCCTGATTTCGCGTTGGCGTTGCACGTCATAGCCAAGTACCCCGCCGGGAAGATCGCTTTTAGCGATGGGCTCATGTACTCGAGCGCCGATACCGTGAACATCACGGTCCGTGGAGTCGCGACGCACGGCGCATCGCCGCATCTTGGCAAGGATCCGGTGTACATAGGGTCGCTAATCGTTGTTGCGTTGCAGGGCATAGTGACGCGCGAGATATCCCCGATTGAACCGGCCTTAATTACCGTCGGGGCTTTTCGTGGCGGTACGGCGCCCAACGTGATTGCCGATCACGCACGTCTCGACATAACAGTAAGAGCGAATACCGAAAAGACTCGCTACCAGCTGCTCGACAGCATTGAGCGTGTGGCGACGCAGACAGCTCGGGCTGCCGGCGTTCCTGAAGACTTGTTGCCTATTGTTGACGTTCTTGATGAGGGCGCCCCAACAACGACCAACGATACTGCGCTGGCAAAGCGGGTTCGAATGGCGATGCTGGATGGCATGGGTGCCGATGCTTTTGTCGAATGGAGTCAGACCGATATGGGCGCAGAGGACTTCCCGGACCTCGTTAATGTGGATCCCCCCATACCGAGTGTCTACTTCGAAATCGGCGGCACGCCGCCCGAAGTTTTGCAGGCGGGTAGCTGGGCAGGTCATCACTCGCCGTTATTCAAGATCGACCCCGAGCCTGCAATCAAGAGCGGCGTCGAGGCTATGACCTTGAGCGCATTGGCGCTATTGGCGAAACCTTAGGGACGAGCCGCAAAGGCAGCAAGTGCGCCGGCCGCGAGTAGTGGCCAAGCGAGCTCCGGTAAGGAGCCGGACGTTAGCACCAGCATACCGCTAACGATCGCCGTCGCCGCGATCGTTAACCAGTAACGCTGCTGCTGTTGCGTGGCGAGCTGTTCCTGTATCTGTCGCAAATCCGGTGGCTGCGAGCCTGCGTTCATCTGGCCCTCCGAGACTTGTTCTCCGAGATACTGAATGATCGCAGGAAGTTCACGCAACGCATCGCGCAGTTGTGGCAGGTTCTCACGAAAGTCCTTAAGCACCGCGCGCGCACCGATCTGCTCATCCATCCAGCGCTTGAGAACCGGGTGTGCTGTTTTCCACAGATCGAGTTGTGGATACAGCTGTCGACCCAGACCTTCAATATTGAACAGCGTTTTGTGCAACAAGATCATCTGTGGCTGAATTTCAACATTGAATCGCTGCGCGACGCGGAACAGGCGCATCAACACTTGCGCGAAAGATATTTCCGACAGGGGCTTATTGAAAATCGGCTCGCAGACAGTGCGAACGGCGGTCTCAAGTTGATCGACGCGGGTACTGGCAGGAACCCAGCCGCTTTCAAGATGCAGTTTTGCAATACGGTGGTAGTCGCGGTCGAAGAAGGCCAGGAAATTCTGGGCGAGATAACGCTGGTCCTCCGGACTGAGCGTCCCGACAATGCCGAAATCCACTGCCGCGTATTTCGGCCTCTCGGGATCAGTCGTAATGACAAAAATATTGCCGGGGTGCATGTCGGCGTGAAAAAAGTTGTGCCTGAATACCTGAGTAAAAAATATTTCGACACCGTTCTCGGCCAACACCTGAATATTGGTGCCCGCCTTCAACAAGGTCTCCATATCGCTGATCGGAGTGCCGTAGATACGTTCCTGCACCAACACCTCGGGCCTGCAGTACTCCCAGTGCACATCGGGTACGTACAGCATATCCGAACCCTGGAAGTTTCTTTTTAGTTGCGCCGCGTTCGCGGCCTCACGCATCAGGTCCAGCTCATCAAGTATGGTGTGTTCGTACTCGTCGACAATTTCGAGAGGCCGGAGCCTTTTGCCATGCTCCCAATAGCGGTCCGCCAGCCCGGCGATCGCCCGCAGCACGGCGAGGTCACTTTCAATTTGCGTACGTACGCCCGGGCGCAGGACTTTGACGATGACTTCGTGGCCCGTCTTCAGCCTCGCCGTGTGTACTTGTGCAATGGATGCGGCAGCAAGCGGTTCCTGGTCGAAACGCTCGAAAACCCTGTCGACCGTTTCGCCATAAGCACCTTCAATAATCGCGACTGCCTCTGCTGCCGGGAACGGCGGGACCGCGTCCTGCAGTTTTGCCAGTTCGTCCGCGATATCGGTCGGCAGTAAATCACGCCGCGTTGATAGTGCCTGGCCGAACTTGACGAATATCGGGCCCAACTCTTCCAGTGCGAGCCGAATTCGTTCACCGAGTGGCGCAGAACTGTCTCGCCGCCGTGGTGCGAGATAGAAAAGAAAGCGCAGAGGTCGCAGCAAATGCGTTTTCTTGATGATGTCGTCGAGTCCGTATTTAACCAGTACGCGCTGAATGGCGATCATGCGGAATACGGTGCGGCGGCTCGCCATGTCAGCTAATGCTCTTCAGTCGATTCAGCCGCGCTTCGATACGATCAACATCGTCACGCAGGGTATTGACGGAACTGTTGAATTTCTCGAACTCATATCGGCTCGGTGCGTCGCGGCTCTCTTCCTGCAGGTATTCGCGAATGTTTGCGCCCATGGTTGATCGTGCTTCGCGTCCCCAGCGACCGATACCACGGGCCAGTTCGCCGAGCCGGTGTGCTGCGATGTCTCCAACGATACCGGATAGTTTTTCTTCGACATCCGGTCGGGCGAGCGACAGCATGCGCTGAAATTGACTGGCCAATTCTAGGTCGCCGGTCAGGTCGAGCGAACCATCGCGGACGGCCCCTACACCCGACTGGCCCGCCATACCGGCCAGCGTGAGCAGTGATCCGGTGATAACGACATCGGGCTCCTGCGCTGTGGCAGTAAGGATATCCAGCGCGTCATCACCGATGACAAAATAGGCGGCAAGTGCGGTATTGCGAACCCGAATGGCGACGACAGTACCTGAGAGCTGCGCGCAGAGTTCCCGAGCAGGGGTGGACTCGGAAATATTCCGATTCAATATTTTTGCAACCGGGCGCAGTGCCGCTACCAGAGCTTTCATGCATTCAGATCCGATAGCCGATGTGCAGCGCAACGATTCCTGCGGCCAGATTGCGAAAACGACAACGTTCGAAACCGGCGGATTCCATCATGGACTTGAGGGTCTCCTGATCGGGGTGCATGCGTATCGATTCTGCGAGGTACTGGTAGCTGTCGGGATCATCGGTAACGAGCTTTCCGAGCTTCGGCAGTATTTTGAAGGAGTAAAGATCATAAGCCGGTTTGATTGCTTTGTTGGGCGCCGAAAATTCCAGAATCATCGCCTTACCACCCGGCTTGAGCACTCGGAACATCGAGGCGAGGGCGGCGTCCTTGTCCGTCACATTACGCAGGCCAAACGCCATCGTGATGCAATCGAAAGTGGAGTCCTCGAAGGGCAGGTTCTGTGCATCGACCTGGGCAATGGTGACGTTGCCGGAAACGCCCGCATCAATCAGGCGACGGCGACCTTGTCGCAACATGGCCGCATTGATGTCTGCAAGAATCACATGACCGTCTTTGCCAACCCTGCGAGCGAATGCACGAGCGAGATCACCCGTGCCGCCGGCCAGATCCAGCACGACATTGCCAGGCCTGATAGCGGCCTGATCGATGGTGTAACGCTTCCAAAGCCGATGCAGCCCGGCCGACATCAGGTCGTTCATCAGGTCATAACGATTGGCAACCGAGTCGAAAACGCCACGGACCATGCCGGCCTTATCGTCGGTCGGGACCGTCTTGTAGCCGAAGTGGGTTGAATTATCGTTGGGAACGGTCATAAAGTTGAGGATACCTGTGCGTTGGGGTTGTCGCCAGCGTGACCCTGCCACGGGTTGTCCGAATCCAGCGGCCCAATACGAGGGGCCACTACAATTCAAGACAGCCTGGAATCGAAGTCCTACAAAATATACCGGCTGAGATCCTCATCCTTCGCCAACTCAGCAAGATGATCATTCACGTAGCCAGCATCGACCGTCAACTTCGTGCCACTCTTGTCAGACGCCTCAAACGAGATCGTTTCCAACAATCGTTCCATGACTGTGTGCAGTCGTCGTGCACCGATATTCTCGGTATTTTCATTGACTTGAAAGGCGACCTCGGCGATACGTCGTACACCGCTCTCGGCGAATTGCAGCTGCACTTCTTCCGTGTTCAGGAGCGCAATGTACTGGGACGTCAGTGACGCGTCGGGTTCAGTCAGAATGCGGACGAAATCCTCGGTCGTGAGTGATTTCAGTTCGACGCGAATGGGAAAGCGTCCTTGCAGTTCCGGAATCAGGTCGGACGGCTTCGACGAGTGAAAGGCACCGGACGC
>JALHUQ010000004.1 GCA_022866645.1 Woeseiaceae bacterium
AACCCAGGACGTTACGAATACCGAATAGCCGTGGCCGGTCGCCCAGCGCACAAACGAATTGTCCGGCTGAAGGTCGAGGATGTAGTACTTGTTGATCCACGGCGGAATGATCAGCAGCGGACGTCGGTAAACTTCGGCCGTGGTCGGCTCGTACTGGATGAGCTGCATGATGTCGTTTTGGTAAACGATCTTTCCCGGCGTGGTAGCGACGTTGACGCCAAGCTCGAAAGCATTTTCGTCCGTCATCGCGATTTTCAATCTGCCGTCACCTGCTTTGATATCGCGGGTCAGGTTCTGCATGCCGCGGACCAGATTTTGTCCGCCGCTGTCGATCGTTTCCTTGATGACTTCGGGATTCGTCATTAGAAAATTGCTGGGCGACATCGCATCGGCAAGTTGTTGTGTATGAAATTGAACTTTCTTCGCGTCGGCTTCGCTCAGACCTTCGATGTTTGACATCGTGTCCATAAGCCAGCGACTCGTGATCAGGTAAGACTGTTTGATGAAATCGAATATCGGGTTTTCATCCCACTGTTCCGATTTGAAACGTCGGTCACCCTTGCCGGCCGTTGCAGTCGGCGCTGTTTTGTCGCCAAGCGCCTTCATCGTCGCGCTCTGCCATAGCTCCATGTGTTGTTGCCACAATTCGAGGTTGGCTTTCATGAGCTTCGCCGGATCCGACACAAAGCTCTTCGCGCTATCCGCGAATGAGCCCATGACGTTGAATGGATCAAGCATCTTGCTGACCGCCTGCGGCGGCGTCGCGACGAGTTTTGCGAACGCCTGCTGATTCTTCTCAAGCATCTGCATAAATTCGGTTGTCATAGCTGACATATCCGGCATGCCATTCGATTCGTTGGGTTTCTCGCTCACGGTGTTACTCCGTATCGTTATCGGAAGGCTTCTTGCCGAGCATGGCATCCTGCATGGACTTCCATGCTTTCATGTTGGACGCCGCGATATCCTGAAGAGCCGTCAGTGGCAGGGTCGACATGGATGAGCGCATCTGTTCCTGAAGCTCGGCGTGTTGCGTGGAAAATGAATCGAAGCTCTTCAACAGATATTCGCCCATCATTTCCTGGATGGGATTGCCGTAAAGGCGGATGAGTCGCATCAGAAAAGTGGCGTCGAGCATGGGTCGCCCGCCCTGTTCCTGGTCAGCAATAATTTGCAGCAGGATAGCTCGGGTCAGGTCTTCGCCCGTCGTGTCGTCGACGATCTCGACGTCGTTGCCCGCGACGATCAGGCTGCGGATGCCGTCCAGCGTGATGTGCTTGCTGGTATTCGTATCGTACAGCCGGCGGTTGGAGTACTTCTTTATCAGGTGCGTTTCGGCCATTGGCGTGCTCCGTTTTGCCTATTGTATAAGCTGGAGTGACGCGCTTGACAACAAGGCGCCCATAGCCTGGGCGCCTTGCTGACTCAAAGCAATCTGATTCAAGCAGCTTTCTTTGCAGACGCCGCAGCGGCTTTCTTGACAGGCTCTACAAAGTCCTTGTCGATCAGGTCGCTGGTTGTTTCCTGCAAAGATTTGCCTAGCTCGACATATTCAGTGGCGCGCTTGGTCACGAGCTCAGCGAATTCCTTCGTAGAAGCAACCTGCTGGTCGAACAACGCTTTGGGCTCGCGGACGTCAATCGTCAGTTTGGCCTGTGCTACGGCGAACTCAAGAACGTCACCGAAGAACGCGTAGTTCTTGCGTGCAACCTGTTCAAATGCCTCAACGGCCATGCCGTGGAACTGACGAACGGGCTCAAGGCCTTCTTTTTGCAGTGCGGTGAGTTTTTCAAATGTTTCATTAAATGCGGTCATGGTTTTTGCTCCTGGGGGGCGGGTATGTTTTGTGCGTTGCAAGATAATAACAAATGTATTGTGCAATGCAAGAAGCATAGTATGAGTATAATTATAATCGTTTTAAAAACAATATCTTACAGATCTTTTGATAAGTATAGGAGCTACCGCAGCGCGCAATTTAGCGCTAAATATGGCTTCCAGCGCCGCGATGCAGCAGAAATCGGCGGGCGCGTTTGGCTAAAGTAAGACATCGGCCACGCGCCCTACGTATGATTCCAGAACAATAACGACAGGCGCCTGGCATGAAAAAACGATCCGACACCGACATCGAGCAAAGCGGTGAGCCTCGCGCCAGGGATCTGGGCATTCTCTTCGCGGGCACTACCGGACCCCTCAACGCGATAACGGACGTCGCTGGCGTTACCGTTGGGCATACAACGCTGATCTCGGGAGGGGGAAAACTAAAGGTCGGGTCGGGGCCGGTGAGGACCGGCGTTACGGCGATCCATCCGCGTGGCAAGGTTTGCGACCCCGTCTTCGCAGCCTGGTATGCGCTGAACGGCAACGGCGAAATGACCGGCACGACATGGGTCGAAGAGTCAGGATTTCTGGAGGGCCCGGTCCTGATCACGAACACCCATAGCGCCGGTGTTACCCGCGATGCCACGATTGAATGGCAATTCGCAAACAGCCTTTTTGACCCACTACCCGATAACCCCGATGTTTTCTGGTCGCTGCCGGTGGTCGGTGAAACCTACGACGGCAATCTGAACGACATTAATGGTTTTCATGTTACGAAGAAGCACGTATTCGATGCTCTCGAGTCCGCGACGGCAGGACGTGTCAGCGAGGGTAACGTCGGCGGCGGAACTGGAATGATATGCCACCAGTTCAAAGGCGGTATCGGAACGGCCTCCCGGCAAGTCACTATTTCAGATCGCGCCTGCACTGTCGGCGTCCTGGTGCAGGCGAATCACGGCTCAAGAGCAACCCTTACAATCGCCGGAGTCCCGCTCGGTGAAAAGCTGTCGGATCTCATGCCCAAATTCAGGCCGCTGGATCGCGATACGGGTTCAATCATTGTCATCGTCGCCACGGACGCCCCGTTGTTGCCACACCAGCTAAAGAGAATAGCGAAGCGTGTGCCGATCGGTATATCGAGAGTCGGCGGCTACGGCGCCAATTCATCCGGCGACATTTTTCTCGCGTTCTCCACGGCCAATTCCGGCGCTGGGGCTCGGAAGGGAATGGTCAAAACTGAAATGCTGCCGAACGATGCAATCAGTCCCTTGTTCCTGGCGACAGCCGAAGCCACAGAGGAGGCCATCGTCAACGCGCTGGTAGCGGCAAAGACGATGGTGGGTATCAATGGCAATACGGTGCACGCACTGCCGCAGGATCGTTTGATCGAGATACTGAAAGCAGAGAATCGAATCTGCTCATCCCGGTGCTAGCGCTCCGGCCTGCGGCTCACTACGCGACGAACTGTTGCTCCTCGGTGCTACCCGCCAACGCCGTTGTGGATGACAGGCCATCCATGATCGTGTTTTGCACGGCGTCGAAGTAGCCGGCACCAACAAAGGACTGGTGCTTGGTGGCGCGAAAACCGAATTGCTCGTCCGAGAATTCCTGCTGTTGCAATTGCGAATAGGCGTACATGCCATCGGCCTTGTAGGCACGAGCCAGCCTGAACATGCTTGAGTTCAGTGCATGCCAGCCGGCCAGCGTGATGAACTGGAATTTGTAGCCCATCCTGCCTAGCTCCTCGCGGAAGCGACGCATCGTGTCGTCGTCGAGATTCGACTTCCAGTTGAAGGAGGGCGAACAGTTATAGGCAAGCAGCTGATCCGGGTACCTGGCGTGAATCGCATCGGCGAATTGTTGCGCCTGATCAAGATCCGGTTTCGACGTTTCGCACCAGATCATGTCAGCGTAGGGCGCATAGGCGAGTCCGCGAGCGATCGCCTGATCGATACCCGGCATGGTGCGGTAGAAACCTTCCGGCGTGCGTTCGCCCGTGATGAAAGGACGGTCGCGTTCGTCGATATCGGACGTAATCAGATTGGCTGCATCCGCGTCGGTTCGGGCCAGCAGTACTGTCGGCACGCCCATAACATCAGCCGCGAGACGTGCAGAGCACAGCTTCGCAATGGCTTCACTGGTGGGAACGAGTACCTTGCCACCCATGTGTCCGCATTTTTTCGCGGAGGAGAGTTGATCTTCGAAATGTACACCGGCCGCGCCAGCCCGGATCATGGCCTTCATAAGCTCGAAGGCATTCAAGTTGCCACCGAACCCGGCCTCGGCATCGGCAATAATCGGGGCGAACCAGTCGATGCTGCTGTCATCATTCATCGCGTGTATTTCGTCGGTGCGCTGCAGAGCGTTGTTAATGCGTGAAACCATTTTCGGCACCGAGTCGACGGGATACAGACTTTGATCCGGATACATTTCACCCGAGCTGTTGCCATCACCGGCGACCTGCCAGCCAGAACAATAGATTGCCTTGAGTCCGGCCTGAATTTCCTGGACCGCCTGATTACCGGTAAGCGCACCCAGTGCGCACACCGGCTGCTCCTGATTGACAAGGCGCCACAGCTTCTCGGCGCCGTGCCGTGCCAGCGTATGTTCGATCTGAACGGTGCCACGCAGCTTGACAACATCGGCCGCGCTGTAATTTCGAGCCATCCCTTTCCAACGCGGGCTGTCGTCCCATTCGGCCTGCAGCCGCTTGATCTGTTCGTGCTTGTTCATTTTAATTCTCCCATCACGGCTCGTGATGCCAGCACCACGACTCCGTCAGCATCGGCAACCAGAAAATCGTCCTGTGTGATTCGTTCGCTGCCCACCCGTACCGGCAGGCCCCGTTTTCCGATACTGCGATTGATGCTCCTGCGTGGACTGGTCGCGAGGGCGAATACTGCAAGCGGTGTTTCCTTAAGTTCCGCAGAGTCTCTGACGGCTCCGTTGACAACGACGCCGGCCCAGCCATTGTCGACTGCGAGCTGTGCCAAACCGCCGCCGAGCATCGCGCAAGTACATGACCCCTGGTTATCGATCAGTAGTACGCGACCCGCGCCTGGTTCCTGCAACACTGCTTTAACCAACGAGTTGTCGTCGAGAGTGGATACGATTTCGACCGGACCAGCACATCTGCTTTTGCCGCCGAAACTTCTGAACCAGCTGAGCAGAACTCTGGCCGCCGGGTTTGCATCACAGATATCCGCCGTTGCCGCTGCCGGCAGGTGCACATGTGATGTCGTTGATTCGAGCTGATGCAGTGTCATTCCTGATGCCTCGTTGGTGTCTCTATGCGTGTAGCGGCAAATGGCCGCCATTTCTTGCGATGAACCTGTTATGTGTCACGTCCTGTTCGCTCCCTGTAGCGACGACTACGCGTTGATCGCCGCAGGCGAAGAGCAAGGTTGGATTTGCGCCATAGCCCAGCCATCCCAGAAACTGGCTGGAGTCAATGAGGCGGGTTATCTGGCCGTTTGCCAGGCGCGCGCGCAGCTCCGCATAAAAGAAAGGGACGGCCACGGAGTAATCGACTACCTCGCTGTGACTAGCTCCCTGCAGCGGCGCTATTTCGTCCAGGTACTGCGCCGTTTTGTTGCGTTCGCGTCTGTTCACGTCATCCTCCGGTCTACACAGTGGTCAAAAAATCGTTGTGAAAATCTGTTCCTGAGCTTTATAGTACGCAAGAATACTATGAAATTTCACAATAGAAATTTCACACTGTCAATTTCACAAACGAGCTGACTATGGATACTCCCCAAGGACTACGGCGCAAGGCCCATTTTCTGGGCACCAAGATCAAGTCGCTGCGCAAGCGCAACCACCTGACACTCGAAGACCTGTCCGTGCGGTGCGTGCAAATCGACGCCGCCGCCGGCCCGTCCGTTTCCTATCTGTCCATGATCGAGAACGGCAAGCGCGTGCCGTCCGAAAGGTTGCTGCAGATCGTGGCGCGCATATTTCAAAAAGAGGTGAGCTGGTTTTACGACGAATCGCTGGATGACTACGCGGTCGATCCGACGCCAAGGGAATCAGCCGTAACCGGATTGGCACTTGAACCTGGATTTCTGTTTTCGGAGAATCTTTTACAACTGGCCATTCCCGAATTGCTTGCTCAGACGGGAACCACCGGACGGCAGTTTGCACATCTGTTAATCCGCGCTCACCAGGAGTCCAATCAAAACCGCTTCCCGGATCTCGAACGGGCCGCTGAGCGCGTCGGCGGTAAGCGATTCCCGCTCGATGTAAAGGACGTTCAGGCTATCGCTTCCGACCTCGGTTTGAAGATACGTTGGTTCGACAAAGCGCCGTTCAAAGATCGCGGCGACGCCGACACGCCCTTGAATATGGTGGTGCGTTCGTTTTATGACGCTCCCGACATTGTCTATCTGAACAATGCCCTGAGAGACAAACCGGAGCGCCTCAAGTTTGATCTCGCGAATCACATCGCGCACAAAGTGCTGCATGGCGGCGACGGTGCCCGATCGCCGCAGGTTTCCGGCGGTCGTGTATCAGGCCGCCGACACGATGCCGAATCGCCGAATGTCGACGCGCAGGACATTCTGTATGCCTGGCGAGACTTTGAATGCAGCTACTTCGCTGCGGCGCTGCTCACGCCGAAGACACCCTTCCGCCAGTTTCTGGCCAAACACGCTTATGCAGTAGATTCCGGCGACAAAGTCGGCTTGACGAAAGCGCTGGTCATGCGGCGCATGCCGAGTGTCAGCCCGTATCCACACTGGCATTACTTCGATGCCTACCCGCCGGGCAATCTGCGCGCTGTCTATCGTGGCAACGGCATCCCGCTACCGTGGGGAAACATGACGATGGTCGCAGACCCGTGCAAGCATTGGGCGGTGTTCAAGATGTTCGATACGCGATCAACCAAACCCACATCACAAATATCGGTGTTACGCAGTGGAGAGGATAAGCGCCTGTATACCTGCCAGTCCGTCCGCAGCCGCGATGCCGCTGGCAATGCACACGTACTTTGTGCGGGTATCGACCTCGCCCCGGCGTTGCGCGCGCAGAACATTGATCCGCTCGAGACCATTGACGCGATCGAAAAGAGCTGCAACGCAGGCGGTGGCAGCGGCGAGATTCCGGCCGCAGTGCGAGCGCAGCTGGAAAGCATCGGCAAGATTCTGAATATCGGTTGGATTGCAGAAGGCTGCCAGAAGCCGGCAACGATCATTTGCCCGCGTAGCTCATCATGCCCGCGTGACAAACATTGCCTTGGCAAGCAGCCGATGAAGCTGCGTCCACAAATTGATGAAATTCGAGAGTCGCTGGTCGCGAGCAGCCGCTAGTGCTTACGCCAGGTTGTAGACGAACACGGCCGCAATCGCCAGCGGCGCTACGAGGCGTACCAGGACAAGCCAAAGTTTGAACGTCGCGCCGTCCCCGATGCCGAGTTGATCGACCAGGATCTTTCGCGACATCCACCAGCCGGCAAACAGCGCATACAACATACCGCCGAGCGGCATGAGGACATTCGAAACCGCGTAATCGATGAGATCGAACGGCGTTTTGCCCGCGAACACTGCAAATTCGCCCAAAGGAAAGACACTCTCCCATCGCGAAAACGAAAGCACCGTGATGAGGCCGAGTACGAAAGTCACGGCACCGATCATGCCTGCGGCCTTCGGACGCGATAGACCGCGGACCTCACACGCGCGCGCCGTCATTGTTTCCAGCATCGAGATAGACGATGTCAGCGC
>JALHUQ010000209.1 GCA_022866645.1 Woeseiaceae bacterium
ATGATGCGGCGACATTTGACGCGCAACTTGCTGCCGCGAACGAACGGATTCTGGAACTTGAAGGAGAGAATGCCTCCGGTCGAGAATTCAAAGATCAATACAAGGGCAGTCTGCCCCTCAGTTGGGTCGCGATCGCGACCGCGGTCTGCCTGATCGGTGGAATCTTGCTCGGCATGTGGTGGGTTGATCGCCGTAGTCGAATTCGGCACGGTGGCATCCGAATCTATTAGTCGGACCACGCTATAAGAACTTGTTATAAGCGCTCGTTATAAGCCGATAACAAACAAAACGTTCACGGCATAGGCCTTCCTCCCTAAGGTAGCTCCAATGCAACGTGCGATTGAGGAGCTGGGAGTCGGTACCTGGTTTTCGGGTCCGCGGCGCGATCAAACTATCGAGCGTGCAAAAACGCCTTACTCTCGATCTTGATATTGACTGGCGCTCTCAGGCGGCCCGGGTAACGCCCTCGGCGCAGCCGCTGCGCAGCGGCAGTTTTGCAGAATCGAATAATCGATCGATCTCTTCCTGCGAGGTCGCGCGGCGAACGTCGTCGAGCTGCTGTGCGGAAATATGCGATGCAAAAAGCCTAATAAATTCAAACATATACCGTCTCAATACGGTGTTTTTTCGGTAGCCTATCCAGGTCGTGCTGCGCGGAAATAGTCCCTCCGCATCGATGACTTGCAGGTCCTTACGGTCGTCGCAATCGGCCGCCATACTGGCGACGATGCCAACGCCCAATCCCATGCGGACGTAAGTCTTTATCACGTCAGCATCGCGAGCGGTGAACACAATATCCGGGTCCAGACCCTCGTTTTCAAATGCACGCTTCAACGACGATTGACCACCGAAACTGAAGACATAGGTGACCAGTGGATAATCGGCGAGGTCTTGCAGCGTGATTTTTCGGTCGAGTTTCGTGAGTTCGTGTCCGTTAGGGACGACGATGGATCGGTCCCAGCGGTAGCCGGGCACCAGCATCAGATCCGAGAACAGCTCGTCGGATCCGGTGGCAATCGCAAAATCGATGTTGTTGGCGGAAACCATATCCGCAATCTGTTCGGACGTTCCCTGATGCAGATTAAGTCCAATCTTTGGGAATCGCTTGCGAAATTCAGCAACAATTTCGGGCAGCACATAGCGAGCCTGCGTGTGCGTTGTCGCGATCGAAAGAGAACCTTCTTCTTCCTGGTAATATTCAGAAGCCAGGCTGCGAATATTGTCCGATTCTCGCATGATGATTCTGGCGCGGTCGATGACCTGATGACCCGCCGCCGTAATCCCGTCGAGGCTCTTCCCTTTTCGCGTGAACAGCTGCAAACCCAGCTCCTCTTCCAGCAGTTTGAGTTGCTTGCTGACGCCGGGCTGGCTGGTGTACATACGTTCGGCCGCAGCGGTGATGTTCATTCCGTTGTCGACGATTGCCAGCAGGTATTTGAGTTGTTGCAGCTTCATCCGGGTATTTTTCTGGCGTCTGTTCAAGTATGTGACCAACATCGGTCGGCTCAGTTTCAATTCCCGCATACGTATAACAGATTCTTATAACCAAAAGCTATATCAGCAGAAACAGTGCGTCTTTTGGCCAGGAGGCGCCACCGATATAGTGGCAGCGGAGATCAGCGAGGCAATTGGCAATGGCCGCGCTCGGTGAGGAAATACAGAGCCAAGTGCCGCAGTCTGCACAGAATTATGCTAAACCTGATTTCAGGATTGCGAAGAGGAGCTAACGAGTGATCTACAACAATATTCTTGAAACCATTGGTAACACGCCGATCGTGCGACTCAATCGTATGGGCCCCGACCACGTCGACCTGTATGTCAAAGTGGAGTCTTTTAATCCGCTAGCTTCAGTCAAAGACCGCCTCGCGTTCGCGATCATAAACGACGCTGAAGAACGCGGTATCCTGAAACCGGGTCAAACAGTCGTCGAGGCGACTTCGGGCAACACCGGTATTGCGCTCGCGATGGTCTGCGCTGCCAAGGGCTATCAATTCGTCGCAACCATGGCGGACTCGTTCTCTATCGAACGGCGCAAGATCATGCGCGGACTTGGCGCCAAGGTCATCCTGACGCCGGCCGCCGAACGGGGTAGCGGCATGGTGAAGAAAGCCGAAGAGCTTGCGGAAAAATACGGCTGGTTTCTGGCGCGGCAATTTGAAAATGAGGCGAACCCTGCGTATCACCGCAACACGACGGGCCCCGAAATTCTCATCGACTTCGCCGGCAAGCGACTCGATTACTGGGTAACGGGCTGGGGAACCGGCGGAACGATGACAGGCGCTGGCGAAATGCTTAAGGCAGCTCGCCCCGACATCAAAATTGTTGCTATTGAGCCGGCAGCGGCCTCTCTGCTGTCGGGCGCCGATTGGGCACCACACAAGATTCAGGGCTGGACGCCGGATTTTATTCCGGGCGTCCTGAACCGCGAGGTTTTCGACGAACTGCAGACGATTACTGACGCTCGTGCAATCGAAGTGTCGAGAGAACTGGCAGCGACCGAGGGCATCTTCACCGGCATTTCCTCAGGCGCCACATTGGCGGGTGCGCTGGCAATTGCGGACAAGGCGCCGAAGGGATCTGTGATCCTCGCGATGTTGCCCGATACTGGTGAACGCTATCTGAGTACGCCATTGTTCGAAGGTGTCAATGAAGGCTCCGATGACGACTGGCTCGCGAGTTTGTGAGCAAACGCTCAAAATTGCCAAAAAGTGGCTGAATTGCTGGGCGCTATCCGTGTCACCTGCGACTTAAATCACAGCAGCCAGGCTGGTCCACTGTCATCGTAGAGCGCTGATTCCATTCATTCGCGCCCGGGACTTAAGTGCCAGCAGACGTAAACGCACTCGTGACAGAACGAAATATCAGCAAGGCTGGCCGCCTGCTGCATTCGCTCGTGCCGCGCGCACAAGTGTTTTCCTATTACGACCACAACGGACAATGCGTCTGGAACAGCGATGGGGCAGAGGACTACGAAATTGACAACTTCGTGGCCGATTTGCCGGCAGAGGTCATAGCCAGGCTGCTCGAAGAGGATACGTCTCTGCGACGCACATTATCTTCTGGCCGTACCGTATTGGCGTTACCAGTGCCAGGAGACGACATCCAGACAGTGGGTCTGCTGACTGCAATGTTCTCGAAAAACGACGGCAAGTCATCATCATTCAATCCGAGTCTGTTGAAAAGTATCCTCGAGCCAGCCATCGAACTGATCGGCGAGAGTCTTCGAGTCAGCAAGGAAATGCACAAACTCGAAAGCGCAGTTGAAGAGATCCGAAAAGAACTTGAGTTCGTCTACGAAGTGGACGAAAAAATTCATGGCACGTCGACACGCCATTCCAGCCTCGCGCAGCTTGTCGGTCGTAGTGGTCGATATCTCGGGATTAATTACAGCGTACTGCTGATACCGTCAAAGCGCATTCGAATCAGCGCCACACATTCAAGCTGGAAAGATGTCAACCGCAAAGTACTGGATCGATACCTCATCGACCAGCTAATGCCGCGACTGGAAGGTCAGCGCAGGCCCGTCATTTTCGAGATACCGGCTGATGACAGTCCGGGTAGCGCCGAGACCGGGTACCAGGCCTTGTTGTGTCCTCTACTCGATACGCACGGCAACGTTGAGGGCATACTGGCGCAGTTAGGGCGAGTGGATCTCAGCAAATTCAATAAGAACGATCGGCGATTCATGTCTCATATCGGTCGCAAGGTTGAATACGTGATCGAGCAGTCATTCGACTCTATGACGGGTCTGATGAACAGAGCCGGATTTGAAGCGCAATTGGTCGAATCGTTCAGTACGCTGAGTTCCGATTCAGACACGCACCAGCTAATCTATTTTGATCTCGACAATCTGCAGTTGGTCAACGATACCTTCAGCCGCAAGGCTGGCGATGAGGTGATCATGCGCTTCGCAGGGCTGCTGGAAAAGGACCTGCCAAAAAGCGCGGTCCTTTCGCGTTTGACGGGTGACGACTTCTGTATGCTGCTAACACACGCAAGTTCGGACGCGGCCCTGAACTACGCCAATGGCGTTCGAAAACGGGCGTCTGCGTTGCGATATCTCGAAGGCGACCGGTCTCTGCAGGTCACTATGAGTATTGGTATCGCTGAATTCGACCGTAATAGTGGCGAAGACGGCAATGCGCTCACGACGGCACGCATGGCCTGTGAAGCAGCAAAAGAACGTGGTCGCGACCGTATCGAGATATACGATGAAGGTAATCGCAGTGTCGTGCGACGCTACGATGACATGCAATTGGTCGCCGAAATTCAACAGGCGCTCGATGGCAGCGAATTTGAGTTACTTGCACAACCGATTGCCAGTTTGACGGCTGAGTTCAGCAATCCGCGTTTTGAAATCCTGCTACGCATGAAAGACGGCGAAGGCGGTCGGGTACAAACCGAGGCGCTTTTTTCGGCGGCCGAACGCTATCGGATGATGCCGCAAATTGATCGATGGGTCGTATCAACGACAATCGCCAAACTCACGGCGGTGCGCGAATTTGTCGAAAGTCAGAATGCCGTGTTTGCGATGAATTTGTCCGGGCAGTCGCTTGGCGATGATGACTTTCTCGAATTCATCGAGCAGGAAATCGACAACAGCAAACTCCCTGCATCGTCCCTGTGTTTCGAGATCACAGAGTCAGCGGCCGTATCGAATCTCAAAAAGGCGCAGGATTTTATTGATCGACTTCGCGAGCGCGGTTGCCAGATATCGTTGGATGACTTCGGCGCCGGTCTTAGCTCATTTGCCTACTTGAAGAACTTCAATGTCGACACGCTCAAGATTGATGGCGGTTTTATTCGCGATATAACCGACAATCGCATATCTGAATCGATGGTTGCTGCCATTACGCAGGTTGCGAAAGTAATGGAACTCAAGACCGTCGCAGAATACGTTGAATCCGAAGAGACTCGTGAGTTGATTAGCAAATTAGGCGTTGATTTCGCGCAGGGCCATCTCATCGGCAAGCCAATCACGCTGGACTCGGTTTTGGCTGATCTGGCACAAATCAACTCGAAGCCGACCGGCGCCGATTAGTTTCAATAGTCCCGACTGCAGTGTCCGCTGGTGCCTTGATACTGCCGGAGTAAGTGCCGTTTCATGGGGTGTCGGCGCGCGATTGGGTTGGTTAGACTGCGCGCATGGGAAATACCGTCGCAAAGTACATTGCCAGTCTACCGGAGATTCTGCGGCCGCCAGTCGCTCTCTGGTTTGAGCGACTGGCAGATCAACAGGATCAGCTACCCGATGAAGTCGTTGCGCCCGTGACTCGACTGGTGGCGTGTAGCGAATTCGCCGCGAAAGTCCTGTTACGTGAAATCCCCTGGTTCCTTGAGAGTGTTTCATCGTTTTCGAGTGTCGACGGTGATGAGATAGATCGCTTTGTCGAGGCGATTGCCAACAGTGATGCTGATATCGCCGCAGTGAAGTCGAACCTGCGTCGCTTTCGAAATCGAACTCTGCTGCGAATTCTCTGGCGAGAAGTGCAACAGACAGCAGATCTCGATGAGACCCTGCAGCAGTTGTCATTACTCGCCGACCGCTTACTCGATGCGGCGACCCGGTATGCGGAAAAGCAGCTGCGGCCGCGTTTTGGGCGAATGAGAAATTCGTCCGGTGACAGCGTTCCCTTCGTCATTCTGGGCATGGGAAAGCTCGGCGGTCATGAACTGAATTTTTCGTCCGATATTGACCTTATCTTTTGTTACTCAGAGGACGGTAATTCTGATGGCAGTCGGACACTCAGTGCGCAAGAGTACTTCGAGCGGCTGTCGAGGCTGGTCATCGCGCTGATTGACGAAATCACAGTCGATGGTTTCGTGTTCCGAGTCGATACGCGGTTACGGCCGTTTGGTGAAAGCGGGCCACCGGTAGTCAGTTTCGCCGCGCTGGAGTCCTATTTGCTAACGCACGGTCGGGACTGGGAACGCTATGCCTATGTCAAAGCGAGAATCGTTGGCCCACAGCCGACAGCCGAGGTCGCTGAGGAGCTCAACGTCAACCTGATTCGACCATTCGTGTATCGCCGCTACCTGGATTACGGTGTTTTCGAGTCCATTCGCGAAATGCAGCAGATGATTGCGGCTGAGGTCCGCCGCAGAGAGCTCGCCGATAACGTCAAGCTCGGACCCGGAGGCATTCGTGAGGCTGAGTTTATTGTGCAGGCATTGCAACTCGTGCGCGGCGGCAGCGAGCCCAGATTGCAGTGCCGTGAACTGCAGACCGTTTTGCCCCTGTTGGTCAGTGAGCGCGGCATCAGTGCCGATGATGCTGCAGAAATTCGTAGTGCTTATCGCTATTTGCGGCGACTGGAGAATTTCATTCAGGCGATTCGCGACGAACAAACCCACGATCTGCCCGTCAACCTTACCGATCGTGGGCGTTTGTGCCTCGCCATGAACTGCACAACATGGACTGAGTTGCTCGAAGATCTCGATAAGCACCGCAAGGCGGTTTCGACGCAGTTCGAAGCGATCGCATTTCGTGGTCAAAGTGATGAAAGCGCGATGTCGCAGACCCTGGCTCGTTTATGGGGGTCGCGTGCCGGGGTTGAGGATTGGGCCGGCGCGCTTGCGGGAGTGCATGCCGAGGAATTGGCAAAGAAAATTGTGGCGTTCGCGTCGACGCTGCTAACGCAGCAAATCGACTCCGTATCGGACAGCAGGTTGCAACGATTTCTGCCAAAACTCATCGAGCTTGCGGCGAAATCGGAGCAGCCGGTTTCGGCGTTATCACGCGCGCTGGCGGTTACCGAGAAGATACTGCGCCGCAGCGCCTATCTGGCACTGCTGAATGAAAATCAAAATGCCTTCTCGAGACTCGTGGACCTCTGTGGGCGCAGTCAGTACATCGCGGATCAAATTGCACGATACCCTGTACTGCTGGACGAATTGCTCGATCCGGGAATTCATGCCGACGGTGTGACGAAAAGCGATTTGTCTGCCGAACTGCAGCGCAGACTGAGTGGCGCGGTCAGCGCTGACAGTGAAGAGCGGATGCAGATTATTGCGCACTTTCAACGGGCTTCAATGTTCCGCATCGCTGTCGCCGATTTCAATGCCAAGCTGCCGATCATGAAGGTCAGCGATGGTCTTACGTGGCTCGCGGAAATGGTTCTGGACGAGGCGCTGCTCGTTGCCTGGGTTGATCTCACGGAACGTCACGGAGTGCCGTGCTATGTCGTGGATGGTGTCGTCCATGAAGCCGGGTTTGGCATTATTGGCTACGGAAAGCTGGGCGGACTCGAACTATCCTATGGGTCGGATCTGGATATTGTTTTCCTGCACGACTCCAAAGGCGAGAAGCAGCTGACTGACGGTGACAAGCCGCTCGACAATACGATGTTTTTCGCCAGGCTGGTACGCCGCCTTGTGCATTTTCTGACCACTCAAACAGGCTCGGGTCAACTTTACGAAATTGACACCCGATTGCGACCGGACGGCCGGTCTGGCCTCCTCGTAACGAGTATTGAGGCGTTCGAGCGTTATCAGGAGGAAAACGCCTGGACCTGGGAACATCAGGCGCTGTTACGGGCGAGAGCAATCGCCGGTAGCGACACGATCGCGCGCGAATTTGAGCGCATACGTCGCGAGACACTGTGCGAGCGTTTCCATCGCGATACGCTGCGTGATGATGTCATCGCGATGCGGCGCCGGATGCGCAAAGAGCTTGATAGCAGTAACGAGACGGTGTTTGATCTCAAACACGGCACCGGCGGCATAGGCGACATCGAATTTCTGGTGCAATACAGGGTATTGCAGGAGGCCAACTCCCACCCCGACATCGTTTTCTATTCGGACAATATCCGACAGCTGGATGCGCTGATTGCCAGCGGTCTCCTCGAAATGAGCGTCGGTAAACGGCTGCAGGATGTCTATCGGACCTACCGACACCGCTCGCACCGGCTCGTCCTTGATGGTCAGAAAGCGGTGTGTAGCGCCGATGATTTCAGGCCGGAACGCGAATTCGTAGCAACCGTATGGGAAAACTGGCTGGGCTAAGGATCTTTGCCGTGGCTGCGAACCGAATCAATGCCTATAATTCACGACCCGGATGACATCACTAAAGAGGGCAATGTGGCAACCAGAGCAGGAACCATCGACCAGAATCTGATTCCGGCGAATGCGCAGAATATCTACGGCGTTCGACTGAAGGACTTGCCGCTGAGTTGTCCAATGCCTGGCATGTACCTGTGGAATTCGCACCCCAAGGTCTATCTCCCTGTCGAGGCCACCGGCGAGGCAATGTGTCCGTATTGTGGCGCCGTATACCAGATGACGGGGGCCGGCGAATAGTCGGGCCATGCATATCGTAACCGGCGGTGCCGGATTTATCGGAAGCAATG
>JALHUQ010000210.1 GCA_022866645.1 Woeseiaceae bacterium
ATAGGCCAGCTACTCCAATTCGAAGCACGCAAAATTAGTTTCGACATGAATGGTGCGAGCAACGCAGTCAAGGTGATCGAAAGAGCGATGCATCTTGGTGGCCTGGGGTTATCGTCAACGACGACGGGGCTGAATCTCAAGAACTAATTCAGCCACTTCGGCGTCGCGGCTGAACACTGCTTTGTCAGAGTGAATCGCGGCCAGCGTCCAACCATTGTGCGTCATGCCTTCGAGAAGTTGAATGAGTTGGTTGTTACTTTGATCGCGTAATAGTGCGACGCGCGCACCGCTACCGAGTGCCACTCCTTCCAACGCCAGGCGCAGTGGCTCGGGCGGCGTCTCGACCAGCACCTTCTCAGGAGGCGGAGCGGGCAGTTTTCGGTCTGCGTAAAGGAGGGGGCGCTCCAGGATCGCAGCGTAGGTGTCGAATGCAGCGGGGACATAGGCGGGCGGCGTTTCGATATCCAATATTTCAGGGCTAGCAAAGTCGGCCGCGGTTACTTTTGGGAGCTTCGCCGGAAAAGCAATTTGTAACGCGACGATTGCAATTAGCCCAACGGCTGCGGCCATTAATCCGCGAGTCACCGTACTTATTGGTAGTCCCGCTTTCATTGTGTGTTCGTCATATAGGCGGTCAGGTCAAAAAGGGCTTCAAATGGCAGGTCGTTATTTACGACGCGCAAACGCTGCTGAATCGAGACGGCTGTTCGCAGGGATACATTATCGAGAAAAAGCAGCACCGAATTCGACTCGAGGTCGTAAATCGATTCGACCAGTCCGGGCAAAGGGCCGCGTACACGGACTCGAAGCGAAACCCGCGTCAGTCCGTCCTCATTCGTCGCGGGCAGGATTTGCGTGCTCATGAGCTGGGCCCCGTTTGCCGTCGTAATTTCCTTTAAAATGCGCTGCAAATCGGCCGACGCCACGGCTTCCGAATCGCCCTGCAGGAAATATCCGCGGGCTGTCTGACTTCGGCGTAATTCATCGTAACGCCTCCGCAATTCCTCGTCCTGTGACGAGATGTTTTGCAGGCGCAATAGTCGTTCGTTCAGTTGTTCTATCTCGGCGTCATATGCGTTGTTCGTGAGCGTGATCGGCAGTACCGCAACGCAAAGGAACGCACCCACGACGACGACGAGCAAAGCGATGGCCAGGTATCGCCTTTGCGTCGCGTTCAGTCCTTCGATGATGCTCATTCTGGATTACTCCAGTCGGCCGACAAGTGAAATTGCTCCGCATCAGTGCGAGGTATTTGAGTCACCGGCGAGCGGAAGCGGACGTTTTCGAACACCGGTGATTCCTCCAGCAATCCTATAAGCGATGCCGCGGTCGAAGATTGGCCCTGAATCTGTACTTCCTTGCCAGCGATGTCGATACGCGTTAGCCAGGTATCGTCGGGAAGGATCTTCGACATTTCGTTGATGAGCACCATGGCCATTGGCCGGGCTTCCTTCTGCAGTAACAGTGCCGAAGAGCCAGTTGCGATCAATTCGATATTCTGTTTCAGGCGATTGCCTTCTTTGGCGGCCTCCATCGCGATGGTCACTTGCGGCTGGAGTTCGTTAATCAGTCGCTGTTTTTGGATAAGAGGAGTAGCGATCGCCGCTATCAATAGCAGTGAGACGACAGCGCTTAGACCCGCATGCAGCCACCGGGTGTTGATTTCAGCACGGTCGAGTTGCTGCTTGGGCAACAGGTTAATTTCATTAAGACGGGTGCTGCCGGCCTTAGTGGTTATCACGTCCGGAGAGAGGCCTGCGCGCCGCAGTACGGGCAGTAACTCGTCGATTGTTTTGCGGGGCGTCGCAAGCAGATGCACAGCAATTGTATTCTTGCTCGATGATCGTTCAACTATCTCGAATCCGTAGTAGATGTCGTCGACCGAAAACGGGGTGAGCTGGTCCATTTCAAAGGCCAGAACCTCGCGAAGATTTTCCTCTGTTGCTGCAGGTAATGTGACTGTCGTCTCGAGTACCTTTTGTGGCGGAAGTATGACTGTAGTCTGGTGCGACGATTGATCAATATTCGGTAGGGCATTATCGTGTGCGTCGATCGGGAATCGAACGAGTTCCTGCATTCGTTCGATCGTCCCTCGAAAGACAACGAGGTCGGTTCCGGATATCTGCACGAACAGATATTCATCGCTGCTTGCAATTGACTGCCGCATCGAGTCGGGCAAGACCGTCAATAATTCGGCGC
>JALHUQ010000211.1 GCA_022866645.1 Woeseiaceae bacterium
AACAACGATGACAGGAATACCCGGCCACTATCGCCGTGCATTCTACTTTGTACCCTTGACGACAATAATCGTTGCCTGGGTTGCGGCCGCAGCCTGGCTCAGATATCCGCATGGGCACTGATGTCAGTGGAGGAGCAATGGAACGTCATTGACGAACTCGCTGCTCGCCAGGTCGAAAATGACGTTACAATCGCCGCTAATTCCGGAGTATGACCATGCGCTTTGGCGTCACTTTACTGTCTTTGTTGTTGCTGTCCGGTTGCGCGGCGCTCGTTGTCGGTGGCACAACGGCCGGCGGATACTCTCAGGGCAAGGATGGACGCGATTCGGAAGTCCTGGCCGCAGACTCGGCGATTACCTCCAGTATCAAAGGTAAGTATGCTGCGGACGCCGCGGTCAGTGAATTCGATATTGGTATTCGCACCTATGAGGGGACTGTGACTCTGACGGGAAGAGTAGCTACCGTAGTGGCTCGTGACAGGGCGGGAAGCATCGCGAAAGGCACCCAGGGCGTGTTAAACGTCAATAACCAAATAGTTGTAGATCACTAAATAACCCCCAGATACGGACCTTACAGAATTTTTTATTACAGGACTTAACGTGGACATTAACGCTCGAATAGAAGAACAGCTCAAATCGCACGACGTGCTGCTGTACATGAAAGGCACACCGGACTTCCCGCAATGCGGATTTTCCGGTCAGGCTATCGCGGCTTTGAACGCCATCGGCAAGCCATACTCGTACGTAAATATTTTCGAAGATCAGGAAGTTCGTGAAGGTCTGAAGGTTTATTCAAACTGGCCAACGTTTCCGCAGCTCTATGTCAAAGGTGAGCTTATCGGTGGATGTGACATCATGATGGAAATGTATCAATCGGGCGAGCTGAAAGAACTGCTCGAGGCCTGAAGCTTGGTCTGTTGCGCCTCGTTTTGGCGCGACATTTCGAAGACGTCCCGGTAGCGATTAACGACTTCGCAAAACACCTCTGCGGTCATTTCTGCGTCGTATGATGCGGAATGCGCCTGAGTTTCATCCCATTCAAGTCCGGAGGCGACAACAGCTCGAGCCAGCACAGTTTGACCAAATGCGATGCCGCATGCGGTCGCAGTATCGAAACAGCTAAATGGATGAAACGGATTACGCTTGATAGCGGTGCGCTCGATGGCCGCGTTTACGAAACCGAGATCAAAATGCGCATTGTGCCCGACTAACACAGCGCGGCTGCAGTGTTGTTCGCGAATGGCTCGTCGCACTTCCCGAAATACCCTTTGCAGCGCATCTGCCTCGTCGATCGCAGGGCGCAGTGGATGGTCGGGGTCAATGCCATTGACTGCCAGCGATGCCGCTTCCATGTTGGCCCCCTCGAAGGGTTTCACGTGGTAACGAATCGTTTCGCTCCTTCGTAATAGACCTTCCTCATCCATGTCGAGCAGCACAGCCGCGATTTCGAGCAATGCGTCGGTCCTGCAATTAAATCCGCCGGTTTCGACGTCGACGACGACGGGCAGGAAACCGCGAAAGCGGTTCGCCATGACAACTTCATTGGTCACCTAGATGTTCGCCTTGAACAGATTTTCGTCAAGGATAACACTCATCGTGTAGCGGACACCGAATCCCGTGAATTTGGAACCGATATGTGCGAGGCCGGCTTCGTTGTCACTTGCACTCAGGTCCATGTGCACCCAGGGCGTACTGTCCTCGACGAACTCGGACAAGAAACTCGCAGCGAGTATGTGGTCGCCGGCACTTTTCGGCGAGCACTGCATGAAATCGGCGATGTTACTTTTCAAATCTTCCATGAACTCTTTGCCAATGGGAAATGGCCACACGCGCTCGCCGCATTCACGCCCGGTTCTTTTCAGGTGCGGATGCAGAGACGGTCGGTTGGTGAAAACACCGGAGTAACGAGTGGTAATCGCATTGACGCAACTGCCCGTCAAGGTGGCGAAGTCGAATAGAATGCCAGGCTTTTCACGGCAGGCGAGTACCAGCGTGTCCGCGAGGACCATGCGTCCTTCAGCGTCGGTATGAATTGTCTGGATGGTTTTGCCGTTCGCGGCGGTTACGACATCCTGTGACTTGTAGGCGAGCGGTCCGATGCGGTTCTCCGTTATCGCCAACCAGCAGTCGACATTGATCGGCAACTGCAATTCCGAAATGGCTACGAGAATTCCCAGCGCGACCGCGCTACCTTGCATATCGCCATGCATGTCGAGCATCGAGAGGAAGGGTTTCAGGTTGGTGCCACCGGTATCAAAAATAATACCTTTGCCGACCAGCCCGAGATCGGCCTTGGCAGTCTTCTTGCCGGGCCGATACCGAAGTCGGATGATTCCCGCGCTGTCGTCGTCATTGCCTTGGGCAACAGCGATGAACGCACCGGCGCCCAGTTTTGTCAGTTCTTTGGTATTGAATCGTTTGTAGGCCCAGCCGCTGGACGTCGCCAGTGCGCTAATAAGGTCTGCGTAGCTGACCGCGTTAAGCTTGTTCGGTGGCATCGTCGCCAGCCAGCGCGCCAGATTATTGCCTTTGGCTTCGGCTTCAGTTCTCGCGGTATCGACTTTCTCATCAGCGCCGAGCAGTCGCAGTGACTTGATGACGGGCGGTGATTTCTTGCTCCGGT
>JALHUQ010000212.1 GCA_022866645.1 Woeseiaceae bacterium
CTGATGGAGTCACTGCGCGGTGTCGGGCTCTCGCGGGGTCGCACGTTTGATCGTTCAGTCCTCGACAATGTTGAAATGTTCTTGCGCGAACAATATTACGACCGTGGAAAATATGGCGTCGTAATCAAGACGGCTGTTCTGGAACGCCCCAACAATACTGTGGGCATCAGTATTGATGTCAAAGAAGGCGACCGCGCGAAAATTCGCCAGGTCAATATTGTCGGCAATGACTCATTTTCTGAAAAAGATATTCGCGCCGATTTTACGCTCGATACGGCGAACTGGTTATCGTGGATACGTCAGGACGATCGATACGCGAAGGAGGCACTCGAGGGAGACCTCGAAATTCTTCGGTCGTTCTACATGGATCGCGGCTACGCCGATTATCGAGTTGAATCCACACAGGTCGCGATCTCGCCAAACAAGAAGGACATATTCGTAACGATCAACATTCATGAAGGTGATGTGTACACGATCACCGACGTGAAGGTCGTTGGCGACATGGTTGTGCCGGAGGCCTATTTGCGTGCGCAGATACTCGCGCAGCCTGGATCGGTGTTTAACCAGAATTTGCTCACCGTCAGCGCCGATCGAATGCAGTTCCTGCTTGGCGCCGAAGGCTACGCCAACGCTGAAATTGAACCTGTGCCGGAACTTGATCATGAGAAAAAAGAGGCAGCGGTAACTTTTTTCGTAAACCCCCAGGGCCGGGTTTACGTACGCAATATCAGTTTCAGTGGCATCAACGAAGTTGACGATGAAGTGTTACGCCGTGAAATGCGTCAGATGGAAGGATCGTATCTGTCGAATACTCTGATGGATCGGTCGAAAATATTATTGCAACGGCTGCCGTACGTCGAACCTGGCGTTGATTATCGGACGACGCCGGTGCCCGGCAGTCCGGATCTGGTCGATATTGATGTAGATCTTAAATACCGCATGCCTGGGCAATTCTCAGGCGGCGTCGGATATTCAGAATCCCAAAAACTGATGCTCAACGCCAGTGTCGTGCATACCAATTTTCTGGGCACCGGCAATCGAGTCGCACTTGAACTCAATTCCGGCAAGTATCAGAAACTTTACAGTCTTTCACATACTGATCCGTATCGAACTATGGACGGTGTTCATCGGACAGTAAGCGTTAACTATCGGGATATCACGCAGTTCACCTCGGCTGCTTCCGATTTTTCGACGACGAGCGCAGGAGCGACGGTCGACTACGGTTATCCGATTTCTGAGTATCAGCGACTGTCTTTTGGATTGACCTACCAGCACTCCGAGCTGGTTTCGTCAGCGAACAGTACTCAACAGGCGCAGGACTGGGTATTGAATAACGGCAATCCGTTTGTCGAGGACTTTGGCAACGGTGCCACTTTCTTCGGTACGGAATTTGACACGCTGGAGATGATTGGGGGTTGGTCTTATGATAGTCGCAATCGTTCGCTATTCGCGACTCGGGGTATGCGTCAACAGTTTTTCCTCGGCGTTACCGTGCCCGGCAGTGATGTCCAGTATTATCAGGCGCGTTACAATTTTACGAAATACTTCCCGATCACACCGAAATGGGTAATTTCACTCAACGCGGAACTGGGACTGGGTGAGGCGATGGGCGATACCACGGCGCTGCCACCTTACAAGCAATTTTACGGCGGTGGACCGCAGTCTGTGCGCGGATTCAAGGAGTCCTACCTCGGACCGCGTGATAGCTTCGGTCGCCCTTATGGCGGCAATATGTTGGTTGCGAGCCAGCTAGAGCTTATAATCCCGCTGCCCGACAAATTCGCCAGCCAGGCGCGGGCGAGCTTATTTTATGATGTCGGGAACGTATTCAATACGGGTGAAGTGAACTTTACCGATAGGTTGGGTAGCCCGCTCGAGTACAAACCGGATTTGAATGAGTTGCGCACTTCCGTTGGTATTGGTGTGCAGTGGCTGGCGCCACTCGGATTATTCCGATTCAGTTATGCGTATCCGCTGAACGAGTATGCAGGTAATGACAGGTATTACGGAGATGAAATTGAAAGATTTCAGTTCTCTATTGGACAGGCGTTTTAAGGAATGGAATACATGAGTTTAATGATCAGACAGTTGGTTAAAGCAGTAATTAGCGTTGCACTGGTTTTCGCATTCGTAATGCCGGCATCGGCTCAGGATGTGAAAATCGGCGTAGTCAGCCTACAGGCAATCGTTGAGCGTGCGCCGCAGACGACAGCGGTCATGGACGCATTGCGTGAAGAGTTCGCTCCACGTGAGCGCGAGATCGTTGCGAAACAAAAAGAGATAGAAGATCTGCAGGCGAAGGTTCAGAAAGACCTGGCCGTAATGGGTGAGACTGAGCGCCGCAACGCAGAAAAGAACCTGCGTGATTTGACCCGTGATTTTGAACGTATGCGTACCGAGTATCAGGAAGACAGCAATCTTCGTCAGAACGAGGAATTTGGTGTGTTGCAACGGTCGGTGCTGAAAGAGGTTCAGGACTACGCTCAAGCACAAGGTTACGATCTCATTGTGGGCGATGGTGTGTTGTACGTAAGTGGTAAGGTCAACATTACCGAAGCTGTTCTGAACACAGTCATCGCCAACTACGAAGCAGCAAACAAGTAAGCTGGCGTCAGGCGACTCGAATGCCGATCAGTCTCGGAGACCTTGCTACCAGATTTGGTTGCGAGTTGATCGGCGATCCAGAGACGGTCATAGGCGGCGTTGCCTCGTTGCAGACCGCAAATTACGAGTCGCTCACTTTTCTTTCCAGTCCGTCTTACAAAAGCCTGCTGCCTTCTACCAAGGCAGCAGCTGTTGTTTTGCGTGCGGAAGATGCGAAAGAATGTCAGGTCGCGGCACTGATCAGCGACAACCCTTATGCCATGTATGCGCGGATGGCAGGCCTGGTTTGTCCTGAACCTGTTTTTGAACCCGGAATTCATGCTGCGGCCGTGGTCGCGAGTTCGGCGAGTGTGGCCGACAGCGCACATATCGCGGCCGGTGTGGTGATCGGCGAGCGTTCGACCATCGGCGAGGGTAGCTATGTCGGTCCCGGAACGGTGATCGGTCCGGATTGTACGGTCGGCGATCAATGTCGGCTTATTGCCAACGTGACCATCGTTAAGAGAGTCAAAATTGGTGCGCGCGGCATATTTCATCCTGGCGCCGTTATTGGTTCCGACGGTTTTGGTAACGCGATGACGCCGGATGGTTGGGTCAAGGTTCCGCAGCTTGGCGGCGTAATTGTGGGCGACGACGTGGAGATAGGTGCGAACACGACTATCGACTGCGGCGCCATCGAGGATACTGTCATTGAAAGCGGAGTTCGCATAGATAATTTGTGTCATATTGGGCACAACGTTCGCATCGGAGAACACACGGCGATCGCAGGGCTGTCGGGCATTGCCGGCAGCACGACTATCGGAAAGCGATGTATGTTTGCGGGTCAAACTGCCGCTGTCGGCCATATTCAAGTTTGCGACGATGTGATTGTTATGGGGAAATCATTTCTCTCCAAAAACGTAACAGTGGCGGGTGTTTACGGCGCCAGTTTTCCTGCAGTCAATGCCAAGTCGTGGGCCAAACAGCTTGCTCGTTTTCGACGTCTCGGTTCTTTGATTGACAGGGTTAAGAATCTCGAAAGATGATTCATTCAACAGCCATAATTTCGGATACTGCGGAAATCGCGGATGACGTCGAGATTGGTCCTTACTCGGTGATCGGCGATGGAGTTAAAATCGGCAGCGGCACGAGAATCGATAGTCACGTGGTCATCCATGGTCCGACGACAATTGGCAAAGACAATCACATCTATCAGTTCGCGTCCGTCGGGGACGACCCCCAGGACAAGAAGTACGCGGGCGAATCGACGAGCCTTGTCATAGGCGACAGGAACACGATTCGAGAGTTCTGCACGATTAGCCGAGGCACGACGCAGGATACCGGCAAAACAACACTCGGTGACGACAACTGGATCATGGCCTATTGTCATATCGCGCATGACTGTGTAGTCGGCAATCAAACCATTTTGGCCAACAACGCAACGCTGGCCGGCCACGTTCACATCGGGGATTGGGTGATCTGCGGAGGCTTTAGTGGTATTCACCAGTTTTGCAGAGTAGGTGCGCATGCGTTCCTCGGCATGTATGCGGGAATTAATCGCGACGTGCCCGCCTATACGCTGGTTTCAGGACAGCCGGCAATTCCCAAGGGCATTAACAGCGAAGGCTTGAAACGTCGCAATTTTTCCGACCAGCAAATTCGAAACATCAAGAACGCCTATCGATTGGTTTATCGCAAGGGACTCAAGCTCATGGATGCGATAGCGCAAATCGAATCGGTATTAGTTGAACAACCGGAGCTGCGGCCGTTTCTTGAGTCACTGCGTTCGTCCGAACGCGGCATCGTCCGTTAGTCCGCCCGGCGATGAAGATCGGCTTGGTAGCTGGCGAGTCGTCCGGTGATGTGCTGGGTGCCGGTCTGATACGTGCAATAAAGAATCGCTATCCCGCTGCCATTTTTGAGGGTGTTGCCGGCCCTTTGATGCTGGCCGCTGGCTGCGAGCAGTGGGAGCCCGCTGAGTCATTGGCCGTTTTTGGTCTCGTGGAACCGCTGGCGCATTTGCCGCGCTTACTCCGATTGCGTCGAGGATTGGTTGCGCGCTGGCGGAGTTCCCCGCCCGACGTGTTTGTCGGCATCGACGCGCCGGATTTTAATCTCGGACTGGAAAAGAAGCTGCGAGCCTCCGGTATCAAGACGGTGCATTACGTCAGTCCGTCGATCTGGGCCTGGCGGCCGGGACGAATAAAGACTGTCAAGGCCGCGGCTGACCGGGTTCTTTGCATTCTGCCCTTTGAGAAAGCGCTCTACGATGCAGAGAACGTCGATGCGAGGTTCGTGGGGCACCCGCGAGCCGATAGTATCCCCACCTCTGTGGACATGGCTGCGACACGGACGGCGCTGGGTCTTACGGCAGATGAAGTTATCGCCGTGTTGCCCGGCAGTCGCGCGAGTGAGGTGAAAATGCTCGGCGAAACGCTGGTCGCGGCCGCCGCCATAATTGCCCGGTCCAGAGACAGTGTTCAGTTTATTACCCCGGTTGCAACGCCTGCGTTGCGACCTGCCATAGAAGCGCACATAGCGTCTGCAGGGCTAGCTGAATCGTTTGTTTTGCTTGACGGAGATGCGGAGCGAGCGATGATCGCAGCGGATGTGGTCCTGCTCGCGTCGGGTACTGCGGCACTGGAATCGGCGCTGCTGACTAAGCCGACCGTCGCCGCCTACCGGGTGGGCAGGATAACGTACGCGATCGTCGTCGGATTGAAATTGGTGAAGCTAAGCCACGTCACACTCCCGAACCTGCTGACCGAAACGCCGCTGGTGCCGGAGTTCATTCAGGGTGAAGCAAAGCCTGAGGGGATTGCACGGGCGGTTATCGATTTGCTGGATGATCCGGATCGAAGGCAAATCATTCGCGACAGATTTGCTAGACTGCGGGGCGAGCTGGCGCACAATACAGACCAGTGTGCAGCGGACGCGGTGATCGAGCTGGCAAATCAATAGTCAGGAAATGCGGCAGGCAAAATTATTCGAATTTGACGGCTTGGTGGCTGGCGTCGACGAGGCAGGCCGCGGCCCACTTGCGGGTCCGGTTGTTGCGGCGGCGGTCGTGCTTGATCCTCGTGCGCCGGTGAACGGCCTTGCGGACTCGAAGAAATTGACGGCAAAGCGGCGCGACGAGCTTGCTTACGAAATCAGGGAACACGCGCTGGCTTGGTCAGTCGCATGGGCCGACCCGGCCGAAATCGATGCGATCAATATTCTTGCGGCGACGATGCTTGCGATGCGACGAGCAATTCTCGGCCTGGTCGTGATGCCGAACCGGGTTCTGATTGACGGCAATCGCCTGCCGGATCTCCGCTTTGAGCAAATGACGATAGCGGGTGAGGCGATAATCGGGGGCGATGACCTCATTCCTGCAATCAGCGCCGCGTCGATAGTGGCGAAAACGACGCGTGATCGCATGATGGTTGCCTTGGATAAGATTTATCCTCGCTACGAGTTTGCGCGCCACAAAGGCTATGGCACTGACGTGCATCGCGAAAAACTGCGCGAGTTCGGGCCTTGTTGCGAACACCGGCGAACATTCGCGCCGGTCAGAGCGGCGTCCTGATGAGCGCCAACTTTGTACATCTGCATGTGCACACCGAGTACTCACTGGTGGACAGTACTGTTCGTATTCCGGAACTCGTAGACCGCTGTGCGGCCGAAAAAATGCCTGCCGTAGCGTTGACGGATCAGAACAATCTGTTCGGGCTCGTAAAATTTTACAAAAAGGCCATTGCAGCCGGCGTCAAACCGATTATCGGTGTCGACCTTCGTGTCGTGAACGACGAGGACCCTGAGCATCCGTTCACTCTATTGCTGCTTGTGCAAAATAACGACGGTTACCGAAATCTTTCGAAACTGATCACTCGTGCATATATCGAAGGTCAGGTTCGCGGCGAAGCTATGGCACGGCACGAGTGGCTAACAGCAGAGTCCTGTGCCGGATTATTGGCCTTATCCGGTGGTCGTCAGGGTGATGTTGGCCGTGCGATGGTCAGTGGAAACAACGAGCTGGCGGCGGCATCGCTGCGGCGCTGGTTGGTCGTTTTCGGTGACCGCTATTATCTGGAATTGATCCGCACCGAGCGTGCCGGCGAAGAAGAGCTGGTTCGTCAGAGTTTGTTAATGGCGGCCGAATACAAGGTAGCCGTCGTGGCCAGCAATGACGTTCGATTTCTGCAACGCGATGGCTATAACTCGCACGAAGCCAGAGTGTGTATTCATGATGGCCGTGGTTTGGCCGATGTTGATCGGCCGAGAAATTACAGTGATAAGCAATACCTGAGATCGCCAGAGGAAATGGCGGAACTGTTCGCCGACATTCCGTCCGCGTTGCGAAACACGGTAGAGATAGCACGTCGCTGCAATCTTGATCTGCAGCTGGGCGGCAGCGTGCTACCGGAGTTCCCGGTTCCTGATGGCCAGACCGAAGATAGATTTCTGGAGTCTGAGGCGAAGAAAGGTCTGACCGCCGCTCTCGCAGAAAAATATGATATTGAAAATGTCCCGATCAGAGAGCGCGATGCCTACGCCGCACCGTATTTTGAACGACTCAAAATCGAGCTCGGCGTTATTCAATCAATGGGCTTTTCTGGCTATTTTCTTATCGTTGCGGATTTCATCCGCTGGGCGCGGAAAAACAAGATTCCAGTGGGACCGGGGCGTGGATCCGGCGCCGGTTCTCTGGTCGCCTGGGTGTTGGGGATTACCGATCTCGACCCGTTGCAGCACGTTTTGCTGTTTGAGAGATTCCTGAATCCGGAACGCGTATCCATGCCCGATTTTGATATCGACTTCTGCATGGAGGGGCGCGATCGTGTTATCGACTACGTCGCCGAGCGCTACGGGCGCGAACGTGTATCGCAGATCATTACCTTCGGCACGATGGCCGCGAAAGCGGTGATCCGTGATACCGGGCGCGTGCTGGGACAGCCCTACGGATTTGTCGATCGCATCGCGAAGCAAGTGCCTTTTGAGATCGGAATTACTCTCGAGAAGGCGCTTGAAGATTCTGAAGAGCTCGCGTCGATGTATCGAGATGACGAAGAAGTTGCCGCGATCATTGATCTGGCAAAGTCCCTGGAAGGTCTGGTAAGGAACGCCGGAAAACACGCTGGTGGCGTTGTCATTTCACCGGGTCCGCTGACCGACTTCGCACCGCTGTACTGCGAAGAGGGTGGCACCAACGTTGTTACACAACTCGACAAAGACGATGTTGAAGCCGTCGGTCTCGTTAAATTCGATTTCCTGGGATTGAAAACGCTGACGATCATCGACTGGGCCGTGCAGATCGTCAACGAGATGCATCCTGGCGCCGGCTTTACCATCAAACGCATTCCTGACAACGACCCCAAGACATTCAAGTTGTTGCGCAGCACGCGGACAGCGGCTGTTTTCCAGCTTGAGTCGAACGGCATGCGCGACCTTATCAAACGACTGCGGCCGGACCAGTTCGATGATCTGGTCGCATTGGTGGCGTTGTTTCGGCCGGGCCCCTTGCAGTCGGGAATGGTCGAAGACTTCATCAGCCGCAAGCATGCGACGAACAAGGCCGATATCGACTATCTGCACCCCGAGCTAAAGCCTGTCCTTGAGGAAACCTACGGCGTTATTCTTTATCAGGAACAGGTCATGCAGATCGCGCAGGTGCTGGCAGGATACACGCTGGGTGGCGCTGATCTGTTGCGTCGCGCCATGGGCAAGAAGAAAGCCGAAGAAATGGCGGAGCAGCGCGAAATTTTTGTGAAGGGCGCGACGGAGCGGGGTGTTACCGACAGGACAGCAACACACATATTTGACTTGATGGAGAAATTCGCCGGCTACGGTTTTAACAAGTCGCACTCCGCCGCCTACGCCGTTCTGTCCTATCAGACGGCCTACCTGAAAGCGCATTACCCGGGTGCATTTATGGCTGCCGTCATGAGCGCCGATTTGCACAATACCGATCGCCTGGTCACCTTGAAAGACGACTGTCGACAACTGGGTCTCAATTTATTGGCGCCCGACATTAACCAGTCGGCATACCACTTCAGTGTGTCCGATGAAAAAACCATTCTGTACGGTCTGGGCGCTATCAAGGGTGTCGGTCGTGCCGCCGTCGAATCATTAATCGCGGAGCGCGAGGAGAACGGGGCCTTCCGGAATCTGCTCGATTTTTGTCGGCGCGTGGATCACGAAAAGATCAATCGACGAGCGCTGGAGGCGATGATCAAATCCGGCGCGATGGACGGCTACGGTGAATCGCGCCGCAGCATGATGCATCAGGTTCCGGAAGCACTCCGTAGCGCAGATCAGGAAGCGAAAGCGGCTGCCGCCGGGCAGAATGACATGTTCGGACTTGCAGCGGTGAGCATCGAGTTGGAACAGGAGTTGCCGGTGCAGCTGGCTGAGTGGCAAGAGCGATTGCTGCTGAATGCCGAGAAAGAGGCGCTCGGACTTTATCTAACCGGGCATCCGTTTGATGCGGTACGCAATGATGCGAGATATCTGTCGGATGGCAAGTTGAGCGACATCATTGCCGAACCTGCGCCACAGAATAATAAAGGCGAGCGTCGCTACGCCCACGCACAGCGCGAAGTGACAGTCGCAGGACTCATTGTCGATGTTAAGAAACGCGGCAATCGAATCAGTGTTGTGCTGGACGATGATACGGCGCGGATGGAGGTCAGTCTGTTCAGCGAGGCCTTCCAGGAATTTCGTCATTTGCTGGTGAAAGACGAAATCGTCGTCGTAACAGGCGGTCTGCGCTACGACGATTTCATGGGCAGCTGGACTGTCAATGTAAAAAATGTGCTGCACATCGATCGAGTCATCGAGTCGCGCGCAAAAAGCATGGTATTGAGCCTTGCGCCCAACGGTCAGGGCGAGGGCCTGCTTATGAAACTGCATGATTTGCTGTTGCCATTTCGTGAGGGCAACTGCGACGTTTCGGTGCGCTATATTGGTGACAAAGCAGCGGCCAGGCTGTTGCTGGGGCCGGAATGGGCGGTACGACCCAGTCGCGAACTACGCGATAAGTTGACGGAATTGCTGGGGAATAATAATGTCCGACTGCTCTACGCCCCTGGGCGCGAAATCATGTAGTGTTAGGGTCCCGGATCCCAAAATAATAAGCTATGGATTTGAAATTTCTGGATTTTGAACAGCCGATCGCCGAGCTTGAAGCGAAGATCGATGAGTTGCGCTACGTGGGTGATGATTCCGAGATCAACATCAACGAGGAAGTTGTGCGCCTCAAAGAAAAAAGTGCCTCGCTGACGAAAGGTATTTTCGGGAAGCTCACACCCTGGCAGGTTGCGCGCGTAGCACGCCACGAATCGCGTCCCTATACGCAGGACTATCTGGACATGATCGTGCCGGATTTTCAGGAGTTGCACGGCGACCGCATGTACGCCGACGACCCGGCAATCGTGGGTGGCGTAGGTCGCCTCGACGGCCACGCGGTGATGTTCATCGGCCATCAGAAAGGACGCGATACGAAAGAGCGCGTGCGCCGCAACTATGGAATGCCGAGTCCCGAGGGCTACCGAAAAGCGCAGCGCTTGATGCGTATGGCCGAAAAATTTTCCATGCCGGTAGTGACGTTCATCGATACGCCCGGAGCGTATCCCGGTGTCGGTGCTGAGGAGCGTGGCCAGAGTGAAGCCATCGCCAGCAGCCTGTATCTGATGGCGGGGCTCAAAACGCCGATCATTTGTGTTGTGATCGGTGAAGGCGGTTCCGGTGGTGCGTTGGCGATCGGCGTTGGTGACAAGCTACTGATGCTGCAATACAGCATCTACTCGGTGATCTCGCCAGAAGGTTGTGCATCGATATTGTGGAAGAGCGCGGACAAAGCGGAAGAGGCAGCAGCAGCGATGCGCATTACTGCCGCCAGCCTCGATGAATTCGGGCTCGTTGACCAAGTGCTTGGCGAACCGCTGGGCGGCGCCCACCGTGATCCCAAGGGCATGGCGGAAGTGATTCGCAACGCGCTGTTAAACAATCTAGACGAATTGACCAAGCTGTCGACCGAGCAATTGCTCGAAAAGCGTCGACAGCGAATCGCGAGTTTCGGTCAGTTCAAAGAAGCGTGACTTTCAGTGCCGCGAGCCTTGCGGAACATCTCGAAGAGTTCGAACAGTTAGCCGGCAAGCCGTCCCGCTACGTCATCGCTTTTAGCGGTGGGCTCGACTCGACCGTTCTCCTGCATGCGCTTGCTGAACTCAAAAAAAGCGACCCGCGATACGGCAATACGCCGGTGCTGGCAATTCACATCGATCACGGGCTGCAGTCCGAGTCACACCAGTGGCGCGATGCTTGCGAGCTAACCGCCGCAGATTACGAGATTGAGTTTCGATCACTGCGCGTTACCGTCGCAATGGACTCGGGCAAGGGAACCGAGGCGTCGGCCAGGGACGCGCGCTATGCAGCCCTGCACGCAGAGCTGCACAGCGAGGACTGGCTACTCAGCGCTCACCATCGCGACGATCAGGCGGAAACGCTGTTATTGAATCTGATCCGTGGCAGCGGGCCGGCCGGTGTCGCCGGAATAGGCGATGTTCGTCGATTCGGCCCGGGATGGCTGGTTCGCCCGATGCTGAATGTCGACCGCAAGGATATTCTGCAGTATGCGACTTCGGGCGGATTGCGCTGGGTGGAAGACCCGTCCAATACCGACCATCGGTTTGACCGGAATTTCTTGCGTCATGAAATTCTGCCGCGCCTGGCCTCGCGTTGGCCCGATATTGCGGTCCGTCTGCAGCGCAGCGCGGGCCATGCGGGTGAAGCATCGCAACTGTTGATAGACCTGGCTGAAATAGATCTGAAAGGACTGGGGTCGCGGTCTGCGCGATTGCCGATCGATGGCCTGGCGGCGCTGTCGAAAGCTCGGCAGCGCAATGTGATCCGTTATGCGCTGCGCGATAGGGGACTGTCGACGCCGACTGCCGCGCAGCTTGAACGCGTACTGGATGAGATCATTCCTGCGCGCGTCGATGAGCAGCCCCTGGTGAGCTGGTCTGGTGCGTCTGTTCGCCGTTACAGAAACCGACTGTATTTGCTGGCTCCGGATATGTCGGAGGTGATCGAATCGGCCGCCATCTCGGGTATGGAACACGAGCTCGGAGTCGGGCTCGGTTTGCTGCGACTGGAACCTGGCGCCGACCTGGGTTTGTCACCCGCGCTGCTCGATGACGGTCTGATGATCAGACCCCGCATGGGTGGCGAGGAGTTTCAGCCCTTTGGTCAAGCACATACGCGCAAAGTGAAGAAGTTACTTCAAGAAGAAGGTGTCGTGCCCTGGATGCGCGATCGCCTGCCATTGCTGTATGCCGGAGAGCGTTTAATCGCTGTGGGTGATCTTTGGCTGGCTGATGATGCGGTCACGCGACCGGGCGTCGCAGTGCGCTGGATAGGGCGCCCTGCATTGCATTAGCGGAGGCCGCCTGATAACGTCTAACACCGTCTCTAGTCCAACGACGGCGCGGAATTCGAAGGGTTGGAAGAAAGCATCAGGTTGACCGGCAGGTTGTCCTGAATCGCTTTTGATCCAGCCCTTTCTTGTTTCTCGCCGGCAGCAAATTATTGGACTATTTGCAAAGTGCCCTAAATCACGGATTCACACATGACATCGTATGTATTTATCACTGGCGGAGTGGTTTCTTCCCTCGGGAAGGGCATCACCTCAGCCTGCCTCGGCGCCATTCTGGAAGCACGCGGACTGACGATCAGCATGATTAAACTGGATCCGTACATCAACGTGGATCCCGGTACCATGAGCCCGTTCCAGCACGGTGAAGTGTTCGTAACGCACGACGGCACCGAAACCGACCTCGATCTCGGCCACTACGAGCGTTTCGTGCGCACCGCCAAGGGCGGCCGGCACAGCAACTACACCACGGGTCGTATTTACGAAAGCGTTATCGGCAAGGAACGTCGCGGCGACTATCTTGGCGCGACCGTGCAGGTCATCCCGCACATTACTGACGAGATCAAGCAGGGCATCCGCAAGGGTGCCGGCGACGCGGATATTTGCCTGGTTGAGATCGGCGGAACTGTCGGCGACATCGAGTCCCTGCCGTTCCTCGAGGCGATACGCCAGATGGGCGTTGAAATGGGCCATGACCGGGTGGTTTACGTGCACCTGACCCTGGTGCCCTACATTTCAACTGCGTCGGAGATTAAAACCAAACCGACGCAGCATTCCGTGAAAGAGCTGCGTTCAATTGGTATACAACCGGACATCCTGGTATGTCGCTCCGAAAAACCGCTGCCGTCCGAAGAGCGTAAGAAAATCGCGCTCTTTACGAACGTGCAGGAAAAAGCGGTGATCTCGGCCTGGGATGCGGATGATCTCTACAAGATTCCGGGCATGATGCACGATCAGGGATTGGACGAAATTGTCGCAAAGCAACTTGGTCTCGACCTGCCGGAAGCGGATCTGCACGAATGGCGTGCGATCGTGGAAGCGAAGCAAAACCCCAGCGCGGAAGTTAATGTGGCGCTGGTCGGCAAATACATGGACCTCAAGGATTCCTACATTTCGCTGGTCGAGGCCCTGCAACACGGTGGCATACACACGCGTACGCGGGTCAGGATTCATTACATTGAATCTCGGGATATCGAAGAGAACGGTACCGCGTGTCTGCAGGGTATGGACGGTATCGTTGTCCCCGGCGGCTTTGGTGAACGCGGTATTGAAGGGAAAATCAAAACCGCCCGTTTCGCACGGGAGAACGGAATTCCTTACCTCGGCATTTGTCTCGGCATGCAGGTCGCGGTAATCGAAGCCGCGCGTAACCTCGCGGGGCTGGACCGCGCCATGAGTAC
Organism: Woeseiaceae bacterium; assembly: GCA_022866645.1. Classification (GTDB taxonomy): domain Bacteria; phylum Pseudomonadota; class Gammaproteobacteria; order Steroidobacterales; family Woeseiaceae; genus UBA1847. The sequence continues at coordinate 13,399 of JALHUQ010000212.1, forward strand.
CGAGTTCGACAAGGACACGCCGCATCCCGTGATTGCGCTGATTACGGAATGGCAGGATCAGACTGGCGACCGCGAGGAACGCAGCGAGCAGTCGGAGATGGGCGGTACGATGCGTCTCGGGGCGCAAGCCGTCACTTTGCAGGCCGGCTCATTGGCAGCGAGGAGCTACGGCAGCACCGAGATCATGGAACGTCACCGGCATCGCTACGAAGTGAACAACAATTACCGCGAGCAATTGTCGAAAGCCGGCCTGAAATTTACCGGGCTGTCTGTCGACAACCTGGTCGAAATGGTGGAGATCGAAGACCATCCGTTTTTCCTCGCCAGTCAGTTTCACCCGGAATTCACATCGAATCCGAGGGATGGACACCCCCTCTTTACAAGTTTTATCCGCGCGGTACGGGAACACAGCGCCGGCGAGTTGCCGGAAGCGGCAGAAGCGTGAAGCTTTGCGGATTTACCGTCGGCAATGACCGGCCTTTCTTTCTGATTGCCGGCACCTGTGTGGTCGAGAGCGAGCAGATGACGCTGGATACGGCCGGCGCACTCAAGGAAATTACGGCGGAGCTCGGAATTCCGTTTATCTACAAGTCCTCATTCGACAAGGCGAATCGCAGTTCGCGCGACAGCTTTCGCGGCCCGGGCATGGAAGAGGGCTTAAGGATATTGAGTGAGGTCAGGAAGCAGCTCGACCTTCCTGTACTGACTGATGTGCATGAAGACACGCCGATGGACGAAGTGGCAGATGTTGTCGACGTGCTGCAAACGCCGGCGTTCCTGTGTCGGCAAACGAATTTTATTTTGCGAGTGGCAGCCACCGGATTGCCTGTCAACATCAAGAAAGGACAGTTCCTGTCGCCCTGGGAAATGCAGAATGTTGTCGACAAGGCCAGATCGACCGGTAACAAGGACATCATGGTTTGCGAGCGAGGCTTCAGCTTCGGTTACAACAATCTGGTTTCCGACATGCGCAGCCTGGCTGTGATGCGCGGCACCGGAGCACCGGTGGTATTCGATGCCACGCACTCGGTGCAACTGCCGGGTGGAGAGGGATCGTCATCAGGCGGGCGACGCGAATTCATTCCCGTGCTGGCGCGTGCCGCTGCTGCTGCGGGCGTCGCTGGATTTTTCATGGAGACACACCCGGATCCCGAGAAGGCACTGAGTGACGGACCGAACGCGTGGCCTCTGCAGAAGATGAAACAACTACTCGAAACGCTGATGTCGATCGACAGTAGCGTCAAACAAGGTCCCTACCTCGAAGCAGAGTACGGTCTCGGGGTCCCGAATACGGAGCAATAATGATTAAGATAAGTGAAATTCGCGGTCGGGAAATTCTCGATTCCCGCGGCAACCCGACTGTGGAAGCCGACGTAACTCTGGAAAACGGCAGTACGGCGCGAGCGGCTGTGCCATCCGGTGCATCGACCGGTACTCGCGAGGCGGTGGAGCTGCGCGATGGTGACAAATCGCGTTATCTTGGCAAAGGAGTACAAAAAGCGGTTGCCAACGTCAACGGAGAGTTGCGCAAGGCACTGCTGGGTGTCGAGTTCGCGGACCAGCGTGCCGTTGATCAATGCATGATCGATCTGGATGGTACCGAGAACAAAGCTCGTCTGGGTGCGAACGCCATACTCGCCGTATCGCTGGGAGTGTCAAAAGCCGAGGCCGTCTCGAAGGGATTATCGTTGTTCCGGCACCTGGGTGACAACACGACCATGCCGGTGCCGATGATGAATATCATCAACGGCGGTGCGCATGCGGATAACAGCGTCGATATTCAGGAATTCATGATTCTTCCCGTGGGTGCGCCGAATTTCAGGGAGGCGTTGCGCTACGGAGCCGAAATATTTCATAGTCTGAAGAGCGTATTGCGGAGTCAGGGCCTGAACACCGCTGTTGGCGATGAGGGCGGCTTCGCCCCGGATCTGCCGTCGAATCGAGCGGCGCTCGATACCATCATGACGGCCATCGAAAAAGCCGGATTTAGTCCCGGCAAAGACATCTTGCTCGGACTCGATGCGGCGGCCTCTGAGTTTTACAAAGACGGTGTCTATGACCTGGCATCGGAAGGTCGGCAGTTCGATGCAGCGGGTTTTTGCGCATATCTGACTGAATTGGCAGACGCCTATCCGATTATTTCGATCGAAGACGGTATGGATGAGAGCGATTGGGAGGGTTGGCGGCTGCTCAATGACACCATAGGCGACCGCATTCAAATCGTTGGTGACGATCTTTTTGTTACGAACACCAAAATACTGCGTCGTGGAATCGACGAAAAAATTGCTAATTCTATATTGATAAAACCTAACCAAATCGGTACCTTAAGCGAAACTCTTGATGCGATTGCTATGGCAGAGGCAGCGGGGTTTAGCGCGGTAATCTCGCACCGCTCGGGGGAGACCTCGGACTGCACGATTGCCGACATCGCAGTAGGCACGACGGCGACACAGATCAAAACCGGCTCCTTGTCCCGGTCCGATCGGGTCGCGAAGTACAACCAGCTGCTGCGAATCGAAGAGGAACTGGGCGCAGATGCAGGGTATGCGGCTCGCGACGCGTTTTCGGTCAAAGTGGCTGGATAACGTTTCCGGATACGGAATGGGGTAGGCGTTTGTTCAGTTCACGTTGGTTGCTGGTATTACTTGCTATTGCCGGGCTCGGTCTCCAGACCAAACTCTGGCTTTCCGACGACGGGTATCGCAAGACCGTGAAATTACGCACTGCGGTCGCCGATCAGCGCTCCCTCAACGAATTTCTCCGCGAGCGCAACGCCGCGCTGGATGCCGAGGTAATCAATCTCAAGCAAGGTGATGATGCCGCGGAAGAGCGCGCTCGTACCGACCTCGGCATGATCGGCAAGCACGAGACTTTCTATCAGGTCGTACCCGTCGCCGACGCGACGGGCTAGTCACCCGATGCCTTTGCCCGACTGGCCCCGAGCACACGGGCTGCCATTGTTTGCGGCGACCATCCGCGGCAAGCCTGAAGATTTTGATGTTACTGAAGAGCTCGGCTTCGAGCCCTCTGGCGACGGCGAGCATGACTTCCTGTACCTCGAAAAGATCGGCATCAACACCGAGTGGCTGGCCCGGCAATTGGCAATTTTTGCCGATGTGCCAGCAAAAGACGTTGGCTATTCAGGGCTCAAAGACCGACACGCCGTGACCCGCCAGTGGTTCAGCGTACCGCGCTGGAACCAACCCGACTGGGCAGCGCTGGACGTGAGCGGTGCCCGTGTACTCGAAGTCAGTCGCAACGCGCGGAAACTTCGCCGCGGCGCCCATCAGATCAACCAATTCCAAATTGTTCTGCGCGGCACGAGAAAGGACTCAGACCCCCTTGAGGAACGATTGCAAACGATTCGCGAGGCGGGGGTGCCGAATTATTTTGGCGAGCAACGATTTGGTCGTGATGGAGGAAATATTGCTCTGGCGAACAGTTGGGCGGCGGGTCGGAGATTGCCGAGACACAAACGCAGTATCGCGATATCGAGCGCACGTTCGTACCTGTTCAACGAGTTGCTTGCCGCTCGCGTCACCGATAAGTCCTGGAATAAGCTGGTCGCGGGCGATGTGGCCAATCTGGAAGGCTCTGGCAGCGTATTCGAAGTCGACGACGCGAATGACGAATTGCGAGAGCGCTGCACTGCGTTGGACATTCATCCGACAGCCTTGCTGTGGGGTGATGGTTGCGATACGAATGCCGCTCCAGCGGGCCATGATGACTGGTTGCAGGCGCTCAACAAAGCCAGGGTCCAGCCAGCGTACAGGAGCCTGAGGCTGAGAGTGGTCGACTTGCGGTGGCAGGTGGACAAGGATACTTTGACGCTTAATTTCGGTTTGACTCGCGGCGCATTCGCGACGTCAGTCCTTCGCGAGATCGCCAATACCACAGATTTTGTCAGCCCCAATAATCCGGACGAGATACATCATGAGTCACCATGAATCACACAAGGCGCACCGGGTAGGGTGGCTGCGTGCCGCCGTGCTGGGTGCCAATGACGGCATCGTCTCAACCTCAAGTCTCATCATTGGCGTCGCTGCAGCCGGCGCCACACAAGGTAATATTCTGCTCGCCGGCAGTGCCGGACTGGTCGCCGGCGCGATGTCCATGGCGGCCGGCGAATACGTCTCTGTCAGCTCGCAATCCGACACCGAAAATGCGGATCTGGCGCTGGAACGGCACTCGTTGAAGCACAATTTCGAACTTGAAAAAATCGAACTGGCGGAAATTTACGAAGGCAGGGGGCTTGATTCGACATTGGCCCTGGAAGTTGCCGACCAGCTCATGGCGCATGACGCGCTGGGCGCACATGCCCGCGATGAAATAGGCATTTCAGAGAGCGCCAGTGCCCGCCCTGTGCAGGCCGCATTTTCGTCGGCTGGGACATTCATCGTCGGTTCTTCATTACCGTTAGTGGTCGCGTGGACCATAGCAGGGCCGCCGCTGATTCCTGTCGTGGCCGGTTCATCGCTGGTATTTCTGGCGCTACTTGGC
>JALHUQ010000213.1 GCA_022866645.1 Woeseiaceae bacterium
AAACTCCGCCTCGGGCTTCGGATGGATCGACGACACCCCATTCGGATAGCCACTCGTCGAGATTGAGCGTAGGAGAGTGCCCGTCGTGCAGCAGGAACTCTGCTACATCGAAACCGATACCGCCGGCACCCACAATCGCGACACGCTTGCCCACCGCTACTCGCTTCTGAAGAACATCGATATAGCTGAGCACCTTCGGGTGATCCTGTCCTTCAATTTTCGGATCGCGCGGTACGACGCCGGTCGCGATGATGACGCCGTCGTAGTGCCTGGCTATCAGGTCATCGGCGCTCAACGGGCCGGTGGGGCAAACGCGAGTATTCAAATGTACTCGCACGCCCTTGAGCTCAATCTGTCGCTTGAAGTACCCCAGCATCTCGTGAAATTCTTCCTTGCCGGGAATGACCTTGGCCATATTCAACTGGCCGCCGATTTCCGCGGCTGCCTCGTACAAATCAACGGCGTGGCCACGCTCGGCCAGCACCAACGCGGCCGAGAGTCCCGCGGGCCCGGAACCGACGACGGCAAACCTGCGAGAGTTCGTCGCAGCAAGATAATTCAACTCGGTCTCGTGGCAGGCCCGCGGATTCACCAGGCAGCTCGACATCTTGTTGGCGAAGGTGTGATCGAGGCAGGCCTGGTTGCAGGCGATGCAGACATTGATTTCGTCGGCGCGACCTTCGCGTGCTTTTCGCACAAACTCCGGATCGGCAAGCAGAGGGCGCGCCATCGAGACCAGGTCGGCGCAGCCGTCGGCGAGGATTTGTTCCGCCGTTGACGGCAGATTTATGCGATTGGATGTCACCAGGGGAATAGCGACTTCACTTTTCATCTTCTTCGTAATCCAGGCGAAAGCCCCGCGTGGAACTGAAGTCGCGATGGTTGGCACGCGCGCTTCATGCCAGCCGATGCCCGTGTTGATGATGGTGGCGCCGGCGGCTTCGATGGCTTTGGCTAACGCCACGGTTTCTTCCCAACTGTTGCCGTCCGGAATCAGGTCAATCATGGAGAGGCGATAGATGATGATGAAATCTTTGCCAACCGCTTGCCGCGTTCGTTCGACAATCTCGACCGGCAGGCGCATGCGTTGTGCGTAGTCGCCACCCCAACGATCCGTACGGTGGTTGGTGTGCGTGACGAGAAATTCGTTAATGAAATAACCTTCCGAACCCATGATCTCGACGCCATCGTAGCCGGCATCGCGTGCGAGTTTTGCGCATCGAACGAAGTCACGAATCTGCTTTTCCACACCCGACGTCGACAGCTCGCGCGGTGTAAACGGCGTGATCGGCGAGCGTATTCGCGACGGCGCTACCGATAGCGGATGGTAGGCATAACGCCCGGCATGCAGAATCTGCATCGCGATCTTGCCACCCTCGGCGTGCACGGCATCCGTAACCGTCCGATGCTTTGCAGCTTCTCCCCGAGTGCTGAGTTTGCCCGCGAATGGCTTTACCCAGCCGGCCCGGTTCGGCGCGTAACCGCCCGTGACTATCAGGCCGACATCGCCGCGGGCACGCTCAGCAAAGTAGGCCGCGAGACGATCGTGTTTATTGCCGTCTTCGAGCCCGGTGTGCATGGAGCCCATAAGCACCCGGTTCTTCAGCGTGGTGAATCCGAGGTCGAGTGGGGCAAACAGCTGCGGGTATTTGCTGTTGGTCATGGGCGGCAATTTCGCATGGATACTAAAATAACCCAGATCGATTTATTTAGCTCTCGCTCGATATCGCCGACGTGCACAGATCACGTTTTATGACCGACTGATTTGCGGAGCAGTTCACAGACCTGCACCGTCGCTTCCCTGAGACTAGTGTCTGCTGCGGGACGTGGTACGCCTGTCGTACGCCGCGGATGAATTGAATGGATTATGTAAGACCACAAGGAATCGTACGAGGTCGAATCTGATGCGCAACTCGTTGTTGCTAGTGCTTATTGGTAGCCCGCTGCTGGGCGCTGCAGAGGATTTGTCCGGTGACAGCATGCGCAGTCTGGACGGTCAGGTACAGGAAATTAAGTCGGATGTTCTGAGCATCGCTTCTGAGCTAAATACGCTGGAAGAGAGGCTGCTATTTCCGTCGCACACTCAAGTATCGCTGTTCGTGTCACTGGCTGAAAATGAAGATTTTCGGCTGGATGCTGTGCAGCTGGAAATCGACGGCGAGCTTGCTACTCACCACATATACAGCTTCAAGGAGCTGGACGCTCTGAAAGGCGGCGGCGTGCAGAAGATCTACACCGGCAATCTGACCACCGGCGATCACGAACTCAACGTAACCATGATTGGCAAGCTCAAGAATGGCAAGGACATCAACGAATCAGGCAGTTTCGTCTTCAACAAGGGCGTTAAACCCAAAGTGATGGGCATTACGCTCGCCGGACCCGGATTCGGCACTGACGGAATCAGTCTCGGAGACTGGTAACCCGTGTTTCGACCCTCCATTTCAACGACAGGTCTGCTGCTGCTTATCCTCGCAGTGACCCCGGCCCGTGCCGAAGACCTGAAAGACCTCTACTACGGGGAAGCGCTCTATTTCGCCCACCAGGGGCTGTATTTTGAGGCGCTCGAACGCCTCGACACTGAGGTGCGGCAGCACGAGGATATTGATGAACCCGAACTTGATTCTCTGTACGCGTACATTGACGATGCCGAATTTTCACTCGGCGATTTCGAGTTGCGATACCGCATGCACCATCGCGCCGGTCGCGCCATCAAGGCCGTTCTCGAAGGCGCCGTAGACGAAACTGTACGCAACGATGCGGCCTACCGGCTCGCGCGAATTCATTTTCAAAAGCAGCAGATGGAAGACGCGCTGCTGGCGCTTGATCGAATCAATGGAGAAATTCCGAGTTCGATTCGCGATGACATCGAATTTCTGCGTGCCAATGTCTATCTGGCCCAGGGTAAACAGCTCGAGTCCGTGGAAGTACTGAAAAAGCTGCAGGACTCGGACGAGTATGGAGGCTTCGCTGCGTACAATCTCGGCATCGCCTATCTACAAAACGGTCAGCGGGCGGCCGCGCTCCAACAGCTCGACAAGGCCGGCCAAATACAGACCGATGACTCAAGCGAACTGGCGATTCGAGACAAGTCAAACCTGGTGCTGGGCACGATATTGCTCGAAGACGGCGATTTTGCACTGGCATTGCCACCGCTCAATCGCGTGCGACTCGATGGGCCATTTGCCAATCAGGCGCTGTTGAGCGCCGGTTGGGCCAGCATGGCCGTGGACGATTTCGAACGCGCAATCGTGCCATGGAGCATTCTTGCGAACCGCGAGGTCACCGACAGCGCAACCCAGGAAGCGTTACTGGCGCTGCCCTATGCGTACGGCAAATTGAATATTCACGGTCGGGCTGCAATCAATTATGGACGCGCGCTCGATTCATTCGGCACCGAAGTCAAAAAACTCAACACCTCGATAGAGAGCATTCGAGACGGTAGTTTTCTCGAGGCGCTCATTCGTGAGGAAATCCGACTGAACAAAGACTGGGTGATCCGCCTGAGAACGTTGCCGGACGCGCCAGAAACCTACTATCTGATGCAGTTGCTCGCATCGCACGACTTCCAGACCGGTTTGCAGAATTATCTGGACCTCGCGGATCTTCGTCGCAAGTTGCTGACCTGGGAAGGCGACTTCGATGCATTCGACGAGATGGTCGAGATCCGTGCGGATCACTATGAACCCTTATTGCCCGACGTCGACGCCGAATTTCGCAAGCTGGACTCGCGCATGCGACTACGCGTTGAGCAGCACAAGATGCTCGTCAAGCGTCGCGACGATTTGCTGACCACACCACGTCCGGAGTTTTTGGCAACGCCGGAGGAGCAGACGATACTCGCACGCATCGAGGCTCTTGAAACCGAGGTGGGCGCGAGCCCGGACGCCAACCAGCAGACCCTTAAGCGCCT
>JALHUQ010000027.1 GCA_022866645.1 Woeseiaceae bacterium
CGATGCGATCACGCTGAACCCACAACTTTATGAGGCCTATTACTACTATGGGCGAAGTCGCTTTCACCAGGGTGACTTGGAGGGCGCGGCCACGCTTTTTGCCAGAGCTTCATCTGTAAATCCGATGGAGTACCAGGCCAAATTGCTCAGAGTGCAAATTTTGCGTGGGCTTGGCCGGGACCATGAAGCGAAGTCCGAGGCGAAAAAGGCCGTCAAAATCGTCGAGCACCAACTGCAATGGCATCCGGATGATGTGCGGGCATTGCAGCTCGGTGCCGGCTCATTGATTCTAGTCGGTGAGATCGAGCGAGCTGAGCGATGGCTGCAACGCGCGCTGCAAATTGATCCGGATGATTCCATATTGCTCTACAACGTTGCTTGCAACTACACCACACTGAATAAAGTCGAAGTAGCCCTCGACTGCCTGGAGCGTGCGTTCGAGAAGGGAACGATAAGTCCGGACTGGTGCAGGCATGACGCGGACCTGTCGAAACTCCACGGCCACCCGCGCTTCGCGGCACTTTTGCAGAAAATCAGCGAAAACCGACCAATGGCGAAATAGTCCTTTCTTTTGCAGGGACTTCTGTTACAGTGCGCCCCGTCTTGACGCTCCTCGGTCTGCGTCACTCACTCCAACCCTGCAATCCTGCACGCTTGGAGACACTTTAAAAATTCCAGCCTGGACCGAACCGCACGTCACAAGACGCGTCGGATCAGGCGATACGGAGAAAAATCAATGTTATTTAACCAACTCGGCCTGTCGGCCGAATTGCTGCGTGCTGTCGAAGAACAGGGCTACAGCGTAGCCACCCCGATACAGCAAAAAGCTATTCCTCTGGTTCTCGAAGGCAAAGACGTACTCGCAGGAGCCCAGACGGGCACCGGCAAGACAGCCGCCTTTGTTCTGCCGATGCTGCAAAAACTTCAAAAGAAGTCTGACGGCCCTCGGCGCATTCGTGCACTCATACTTACGCCGACGCGCGAGCTCGCGGCCCAGGTTCACCAGAGTGTGCAAACTTACGGTGCGCACCATCCTGTTCGCGCCATGGAAATTTACGGCGGCGTTAGCGCTCGCCCGCAGATTTCGAAAATCCAACGCGGTGTTGACGTCGTTATCGCAACGCCTGGTCGACTGCTCGATCATGTCCGACAGGGCAATATCAATTTGTCGGGTGTCGAAATGTTCGTACTTGATGAAGCTGATCGCATGCTTGACATGGGCTTCATTCGCGACATCAAACAAATCATCAAACAACTGCCCGCCAAGCGACAGAATTTGTTGTTCTCGGCTACGTGCTCGCAAGAAATTCGCGAACTGGCGAACGGTCTTTTGAACAACCCTATGGAAGTTCAGGTTGCGGCACCCAATTCGACAGCGGATCGAGTCGAACAGCTGGTAATGCCGGTCGACAAGGATCGCAAGCGCGAGCTGCTGTCCGAGCAGATCGGCAAAGGCAATTGGCGCCAGGTTCTCGTGTTTACGCGAACCAAGCACGGCGCTAACCGACTTGCCAAGCAACTGAATGGCGATGGCATCGAAACGCTCGCGATTCATGGTGGCAAAGGGCAGGGCGCTCGCACCAAGGCGCTGAGCGATTTCAAGGCAGGCAAGATTCGCGTGCTCGTGGCAACCGATATCGCCGCGCGCGGTCTGGATATCGACAAGCTGCCGCACGTCGTGAATTACGAATTGCCGAACGTTGCCGAAGACTATGTGCATCGTATTGGCCGTACAGCGCGTGCTGGGCACGATGGCACGGCGATTTCGCTGGTCTGCGTTGACGAGCTGAAGCTCCTCAAAGACATCGAAAAACTGCTCGGCCAGGACATCAAAAAAGAATTCGTTGCTGGCTACGATGTCGACAAGCGTATCAAGGCGGAGCCGATCAATCGCGGCAAGCCGCCTCGTGGTGCGGCTCCGCGGCGGGAAAATTCATCAGCGCAGAAGCCTGGCGGTGCGGCTCGCCGCAGCAAACCGCGACCGGGCAAGAACGCCCGGGGCACACAAGGCAAGCGACCCGGTGGTCAGAACAAAGCGGGGCAGCAACGCCGCGCGAGCTAGTTAGTGTTCGCCGGAAGCATCAGGACATCGAAGGTGGTGCCCGGCTCGCCGTACACGTGGATTTGGCACGTACCCCAGCTATCGGGTATGTGCCATTCCACAAGTTCCACGGCGTCGGATTCGAATCGTTTGTTGTCGCAGCGCATGTCGATCGACTTCAATGTTCCTTTGATATTGGAAAGAGAGAAGTCATTGCGGACGGGAGTGAAGTGCCAGCTGTCCTTGCAATACGCGCAGTCGCCATTGGCGCGCACCTCAGCAGTGAGTTGCAGGACGTCGTCGCTGTCAATCATTAGCTGAAGCTTTTCGAAAGTGGGTCGCAGCTCCAGAACATCCTTCGCACCTTCTCCGGCCTGTGCTATCAATTCATCGTAGGAGAGCCTGGCTTCGTGATACTTGCCAAGATTAAGTTCAACTCTGGCCAGCACCCCGAGCAGGTGGATATAACTCTGCTTGTCTATCCACTCGCCGTGGGAAGCTGTTGCGCGATTCAGGGCCAGATCGAGCTTGTAAAGGTCGCCAATTTTGCTCTCGTAACGCACGCGCTGCGACCATAATTTGGCGAGTTCGTACATATTCAGGTCGAAGGTCCGATACACCGTCCAGAATAACTCATCGGCTTCCTCCAGTTTGTCTTCATCGAGCAGCCGCCCAAGCTTGCGGAAGCTTCTGATAAATTGCCTGGATGCGCCGGGTTCACCGCCTTCAATCGCAAAACTGATCAAGACGTTGTTTCTGGACTGCCAGACAGGTTCTCCGTTCTGCAGGGCCGGTTCGTATTTCCATTGCCGGACGGTGTCGATCGCCGCCTTGTCAAATCGTTCGTTACCAACAGAGTCAAGGATAGAGACGTTTTGAATCGCGCCGGTCTCGTCGATGCAATATGTGACATGAACCCATGCCTCGCGGCCCTTATTGAGTTCCAGCCTTGGGTAAGACGGCGCGGTGCGGACCAATTGTTTCGCGGCAACAGTCCGTTGTGCTGAAGCAATGACTGCCTCAACCGCCTCAGTCGCCTCAACGTCCTCTTCGGCGAGTACCAGTAATGAAAGGGTAATCAGCGCGATCAAAGTAGCGATTCTTTTCATTTTAGTTCCCCACTGTGCAGTGAAGACAATTTTGATTGGCAAGTGGGCGATTTCGCAAGCCCTGATCTTGATGAGCTATGCTCAAACTAGCCTTTCTGGGCGTACTTCGTCAGAAAACGATCGCGCGCTGCGGACCGAGTATGCCCATGTGTAACCAGAGCGATGCCGACCCGGGTCCACCGTTGTAGGCAAACATGATCGGGCGATTACTGGTGTCGCTGCCTTTGGCGACGTAGGCGGTATAGCCGAAAAGTGCTACCGGTTTGTCTTCCTTGTTTTTCATGAGCATCGTACCGGCCGTAACCGTACAAAGGTTGTTGCAGTGCTGCGTTATGTCAAAAATGAGCAGCTAACGACATGTTTTGGGCGTTATTACATTCATAAGAAATCTGATTCACACAGTTTCAGGGGCAAAAAATGACGTGTACAAGCAAACGTACTGGAATGAGTATTCTGCTGGCGGCCGTAGTTGCTTTCGCAGGTTGCGGAGGCTCCGGATCTGGTGAAAGCGCCACAACCGGTTTCCTGTCACTCGGCGTCAGCGATGGACCAGTCCACAATGCGCTGAAGGTCTGTATCACGTTCAACGAGATCGAACTGAAAAGCGCGTCTGAAACGACGATCATCACTCTGGAACCACCGCGCAAGATCAATCTGCTGAATTTTCAGGGCGCTAACGCTGCGCCGCTCTTAATCGACGAAGAGGTCACCGCGGGTGACTATCAATGGATGCGTTTGGGTATTGACGCGGTGCGGGGCACCATGGGTGGCGCCGGTGATACTAACGGTACTGACTGCGACGGCCAAGCCTCCTATATCATCATGGAAGGCGGTAGCGTGCACAATTTGTACGTTCCGAGCGGCGCGAACACTGGCCTGAAACTGGTTAGCGGTTTCACGGTCCCGGCTAACGGCAGCCCGGATTTTACGGCCGAATTTGACCTCGCTCGATCGATCACGGCACCTCCGGGACTGAGTCCTGACGTATTGCTAAAGCCTGTAATTCGTCTGGTGAATAACGTGGAGGTTGGAACCTTGACCGGCAGAGTTGCCACGGAACTGGCGACAGCCGATGGCTGCGAGCCGTCGGTGTACGTTTTCGATGACGGTATTAAGCCGAATCCTATTGGTATCGATAATGACCCTGAAAGCACGGAAACGGATCCCAATGACCCCGTGGCGACGGCGATGGTCAACGAGCAGACCAACAATGACGGATCCGTAGAGTGGAACTACACGATTGGCTTTATGTTGCCTGGTGATTATGAGGCGGCGTTTACCTGTGACGGCGCGACCTTTGAGCCGGTCGACGGCAATCCGGTATCAATAGACGTAAACGTGACAACGATCGTGGACTTCGAACTCCCACCACCACAGTAGACTTTGACGAGGTCTAGTTTTTCTTAGCGTACTTTGTCAGACATCGATCGAGGTTGTTCGCGAAGTCCTGTTTATCGCGTTGACTAAACGCGGCGGGTCCGCCACTCATTTCCACCGCGCTGGAACGCATGGTGTCGAGAAAGTCCCGCATGTTGAGGCGCGCGCCGATATTTTCCTTGGTGTGTAACTCGCCACGAGGGCTGAGTGCGTGGCCGCCTTTTGCGATCACTTCCGCGGCCAATGGAATATCACTGGTGATAACCAGATCACCGGCTTCAATACGCTTTACTATTTCGTCGTCCGCGACGTCGAATCCACGCGGTACTTGCAGGGTTTTGATATTGGGAGACGAGGGCGTGTTCAAGGCTTGATTGGCGACCAGTGTGAGTTGCACACCGGTTCGATTCGCCGCCTTGTAGAGTATTTCCTTCACAACAACCGGGCAGGCGTCCGCGTCAACCCAGATTTTCACACGATGGATTCCTGTGCTGAACAGCGTCGTCTGACGGCTTCGGCCGGCACGAAAAGTTGCTCCATCAGGTAGACCTTGAATTCGGGTGCGAAAGGCTGCTCATTAACGGACTCGGACATGCAGGTAAGCCACTGGTCGCGTTCCGGAGTCGCGATCGCAAGATGCGCATGGACTCTGGGTATGCCGATCGCTCCGTATTTTTCGCTGTAAAGTTTCGGGCCGCCCAGCCAGCCGCACAAAAAACGGGCGAGCTTGTCCCGCGAAATCGCTTTGTCGTCGGGATGCATATTCCAGATGGTCGCGAATCGTTCGTCGCTACCCATGCGGTCAAAGAAGTTATTGACGAGCACGAAGATTCCGTCCTGACCGCCGGCTGCCTGAAATGACGCATCGCCGATGCCGTATTGTCGCTCTGAATTCATGAACGCGACTTTACCGGAAAACCGGCCAGTTTGTTTAGCGGCGCAGGCCGCAAGGATCGGTATACTCCGCGCATGACTGCATCCCCGCTAAGTATTCTCAATGACGTCTTCGGCTATCGCACATTTCGCGGAGATCAGGAGGCCGCTATTGATGCCGCCCTGAGCGGACTTGACTCACTGGTGTTGCAACCCACCGGTGGAGGAAAATCAGTTTGCTATCAGATTCCGGCATTGCTGATGGACGGCGTGACGCTGGTCGTCTCGCCGCTGATCGCGTTGATGCAGGACCAGGTTGCTGCCCTCACACAACTGGGGGTCGACGCGGCTTTCCTGAACTCAAGCTTGAGCGGTGAGGAGCAGAGTGAGGTTTACCGACGTCTCGCCAGCGGCGAAATAAAATTGCTGTACGTCGCGCCGGAGCGTTTGATGCAAACGCAAACGATACAGCGATTGCAGGCGGCCAACGTAGTTCTGATCGCGATCGATGAAGCGCATTGCGTGTCGCAATGGGGGCACGATTTTCGGGCGGACTACTTGTCGTTGGGCGATCTGGCCGGACATTTTCCCGGCGTACCGCGCATGGCGCTGACGGCTACGGCGACATCGGATGTCCGTGAGGAAATAATAGAGCAGTTGCGGCTGGTTAACCCGCAGCGCTACGTCGCCGGTTTTGATCGGCCCAATATCCGCTACCAGGTGCAAAGCAAACTGGATGCCAAGCGGCAACTGCTGGCATTCCTGGCAGACTACCGCGGCGATGCCGGTATCGTGTATTGCATATCGCGAAAGAAGACTGAGGCGACCGCGGAGTGGCTGACGAAAGAGGGCTACCTCGCGCTCCCGTATCACGCCGGACTGGATGCGGCGACTCGGGCCAGGAACCAGCATCGATTCCTCAGCGAGGACGGCATCATTATCGTAGCGACCATCGCCTTCGGTATGGGCATCGACAAGCCCGACGTTCGTTTTATCGCGCATCTGGATTTGCCGAAAAGTATGGAGTCCTATTATCAGGAAACTGGCCGCGCGGGGCGTGATGGCGAGCCGTCGGTGGCGTGGATGGTCTAGGGTTTGCAGGATGTCGTACGCTTGCGGCAAATGGTTGACGGTTCCGAGGCGGGTGAGGCGCGGAAACGAAACGACCGGGCAAAACTTGATGCATTGCTCGGTTGGTGCGAGGTCACCGACTGTCGCAGGCGATCTTTGCTGGAGTATTTTGGTGACGAGCTGGAGCAGGACTGCGGCAATTGCGATGTTTGTCTGTCACCACCTGAAGTGTTCGACGGTACGGAAGTGGCGAGGAAGATACTCTCGGCCGTGTACCGAACAGGACAACGCTTCGGCGCGGTTCACGTCATCGACGTTCTGATGGGCAAGGACACCGACAAGGTTCGCCAGCACGGCCATGATGAACTCGGTGTTTTCGGGATCGGTGCCGAGCTTGAACAGCAGCAATGGCGCTCCGTATTGCGCCAGCTCATAGTGCTCGGGATGCTGACGGTGGATAGCGCCGGATACGGCGCCTTGCAACTCAGTCAGAAAAGCAGACCGTTGCTGCGGGGCGAAACATCTTTGCCGCTGCGACGGGACCTGTTGCTGGCTCGGAATGCCAAAGCGGCGAAACGCAAAGGTGCCGACGTGGCAGTGGAAGACCAGGACCTGTTTGAAGCTTTGCGCGAATGCCGGAAGCGACTGGCCGTTGAAAATGCTGTGCCACCGTACGTTATTTTTCACGACGCCACCTTGATGCAAATGGCTGCCGACAAGCCGACATCAGGTGAGGCATTGTTGGAAATATCGGGTGTTGGGCAGAAGAAACTGGAGCGCTATGGTCTGATGTTTCTTGATGTCATTGGTCAGGCTAGCCGCTGATAAGTTATCAACTAGTTGTGCTTTTCCAGTTCTTCGCTGGCCTCGAGCCATTCCCACTCGAGCGACTCGATTTCCGATTTCACTACGGCCTGATCTTTAACCAGTTGCGTGAGTTCATCCTTGCGACTGGCGTCAGTGTAAATGGCCTCATCGGTCATGCGTTTGTCGAATGTAGATAAGGTTTTGCGATGCGAAGCCAGCTTTTTCTCCACATCTTTGACCTTGTCGTACAGTGGTTTCAAGCGTTGACGTCGAAGTGCCTCTTCCTGTCGCTGCTGTTTCTTGTTGACCTGCCTGACCGGCACTTCCTGCCACTTTGCCGCGACCTGCTCGAGTTTTTCGTCCTGTTCTTTCAGCCAGGCCGGGTAGTCGTCGAGGCTGCGATCGAATCGATCCACGAATCCATCGTGAACGATGAGCAATTCATCGCAAACACTTCTTAACAGGTGACGATCGTGTGAGATCACAACCAGGGCGCCGCTGTACTCTATGAGCGCGACGCTTAATGCTTGCCGCATCTCCAGATCGAGATGGTTTGTCGGCTCATCGAGAAGCAACAGGTTAGGTCCCTGACGAATCATGAGTGCCAGCACCAGACGCGCCTTTTCGCCGCCGGAGAACGGCTCGACGGGCTCAAATATTCGCTCGCCACTGAAACCGAAGCTACCGAGGTAGTTGCGGTGGTCCTGCTCTCGATCCTGGGGCGCGTAATCACGGAGATGATCAATGGGGCTGTGTTCCGGACGCAGCAATTCCAACTGGTGTTGTGCGAAGTAACCGATTTTCGTGTCCTTGCTGAGAACGCGATCGCCGGACAACACGGTACTGCCTGTGGACAAGGCTTTGACGAGCGTCGATTTGCCGGCGCCATTGACGCCGAGCAGGCCGATGCGATCACCGGCGGAAAGGTTGAGCGTGATGTCGTCCAGCACCACATGATCTCCGTAGCCCACCGACGCATCGGTGAGGCCCAGCAGATGTTGGGGCTGCTTCTTCGGTTCGATGAAATGAAATTTAAACGGTGAATCGACGTGGGCTGGTGCGATTTGTTCCATGCGTTCAAGCATCTTCAATCGGCTTTGTGCCTGACGCGCTTTCGACGCCTTATAGCGAAACCGGTCGACGTAACTCTGGATGTGTTTGATCTCTCTTTGCTGGCGTGTGTACATCGCCTGCTGCTGCGCAAGTTGTTCTGCCCGCTGCGATTCAAATTGACTGTAGTTGCCTGTGAAGAGATGAATCTCCTCGTTTTCAATGTGCGCAATGCGCGTACAAACCTGGTCGAGGAAATCCCGGTCGTGTGAAACGATCAGCAAGATGCCTTCGTAGCGTTTCAGCCAACGTTCCAGCCACAAGATAGCGGGCAGATCGAGATGGTTCGTCGGCTCATCGAGCAAGAGTATGTCGGACCGGCACATCAGCGCGCGGGCGAGGTTGAGCCGCATGCGCCAACCGCCGGAAAACTCCTTCACGGGCTTTGTGTATTCCTCGGCCGCGAAGCCCAGGCCATGAAGCAGCCGCGAGGCACGCGAGTCGGCCGTAAAACCATCGATCGCCTCCATGCGCTCGTAAAGGATATGCAGGTCCGGTTTGTCTTCGTCGGCTTCGCCGTCGGCGATTGCCAGCTGCACTTCCCGCAGTTCGCGGTCGCCGTCCATGACGTAATCAACGGCCGAACCACTGCCGTGTGGGCTTTCCTGTGCCACGTGGGCTATCTCGTCTTTTGGGTCGAGCCCGAGTTCCCCGTCGTCGGGCTCCAGCTCGCCGAGTAACATGGCGAACAACGATGACTTGCCGCAGCCATTGGCCCCAATGACACCCATCCGCTGCCCGGCATGAACCTGAAAGCTGGCATTTGCGATAAGAACTTTGCGCCCGCGGCGCAAAGAGATGTTAGTGAGGCTGAGCATGGCGGACGCGATTATATGGCACACAGGTGACATTGACATTAACTGCAGAGTTAAGGTGACAGTGACCCTAATTCGGCTCACAGGTCACTGTCACCTTATATGGCGCTAGTTGTCGTCCTTGTCTTCGTCCTCGTCTTCGTCGTTCTCACCATGGCCGTAGGTCAATTTGGTGAATACGGAGGCGTGGTCCGAGGGCCAGAGCCCTGATGCCGTCTTGTCCGTCAAATTCGCATTAACGACTTTTGCTTTCACCTTGGCCGGAGCTGGCAGAGCGAACACAATGTCGATCCGTTCATCGAGGCTGGATGGGTCATTCAAGAGGTCAGCCGCCTGGCAACAGGTCAGTCCTTCGCC
>JALHUQ010000214.1 GCA_022866645.1 Woeseiaceae bacterium
AAAGGCCAAATCACAGAAGACATGAAGTCCGCCATGAAGGCCGGTGAAAAAGACCGGTTGAAAGCGATACGTCTCATTCTGGCCGCAATCAAGCAAATAGAAGTCGATACGCGGGAAGAGCTTGATGAACCGGCAGTACTTGCCGTTCTCACCAAGATGGTCAAGCAACGCCGTGATTCGATAGAACAATTTGAAAAGGGAGATCGCGAAGATCTGGCCGCCATTGAACGCGCCGAAATCGCAGTCTTGAATGATTACCTTCCCGAACAACTTTCCGCCGACGAACTCGCTGCAATGATAGACGAGATTATCCTGTCTACCGGTGCCGAAGGGATACGCGACATGGGCAAGGTTATGGGCCAGATAAAATTGAAAGCGGCGGGTCGCGCCGACATGGGCGCACTGAGCGCGATTGTCAAAGAGCGGCTAAGCGCACTTTAGTTCGCCCCTTATTTGGCGCAGATTTTGCGCTCTGGCAAAGCCCGCTCATTAGGCTATGCTTTGTACCGAGGTCGACACTGTCGACCGCCTGGCGCTGCCGCGAAGTGGCTCGCTCAAAATAACAATAATTCATTTAGAACCCGGCGATGTGTGGGTTCATGCCCTCCGGACGCGACGTTTATTTTATATGACCGGACTCATTCCTCAGGACTTCATAGACGATCTGATCGCGAGAGCAGATATTGTCGAAGTTGTGGGACGTCGAACCCAGCTGAAAAAAGCGGGCCGTGAGTTTAAGGGTTGCTGCCCTTTCCACGACGAGAAGACGCCCTCATTTACGGTCAGCCCCGGGAAAGGCTTCTATCATTGCTTTGGTTGTGGCGCACATGGCACTGCGATCGGCTTCCTGATGGAATTTGACCATATGAGTTTCGTCGAGGCGATTGAGTCTCTCGCCAACTCAATGGGTGTTGAGGTCCCGCGCAGCGAAAGCGACCAGCCGGCACGACGATACGATGAATTGTTTTCGCTGATGGATACGGTCGCCCGACACTGGCAGTCCTGCCTCAAAGAGTCGCCGAAGGCTGTCGAATACATCAAGACCAGGGGTATCGATGGCTCAACGGCGAAGCGATTCGGCATTGGTTATGCGCCGGACGGCTGGAGCGATCTCCTCGACAAGTTCGGAAAGTCCGAAGAAGCGACAGAAAGACTGCTCGCAACGGGCCTGATTATCCAAAAGGATAACGGCAAGCATTACGACCGCTTTCGAGATCGCCTGATGTTTCCGATTCGCGACGCGCGAGGCCGCACGATCGGGTTTGGTGGTCGGACGATGGGCGATGGCGAGCCAAAATATTTGAATTCTCCCGAGACCGTTCTCTTCCACAAAGGGCGTGAATTGTACGGCCTTTACGAGGCTCGTCAGGCATTGAGAAGTATCGATCGACTGGTCGTTGTCGAGGGATACATGGACACGGTAGCGCTGGCCCGACACGGGATCGACTTCGCTGTTGCCACGCTGGGGACGGCAACCACTGATGAGCATCTGAATCGATTGTTTCGTCTCACGGAAAACGCCTATTTCGCTTTCGATGGAGACCGCGCCGGAAGGAAAGCGGCCTGGAGAGCACTGGAGAACGCGTTGCCGCAAGTTCGTGAAGGGCGGCAAATTCGATTCGTATTTCTGCCCGAAGGCCAGGACCCCGATTCTTTCGTTAACGACGCCGGCGCGGACGCCTTTGTAAAAATGATGGACGCCGGATTGCCACTGTCGGAATTCCTGATTCAGGAACTGAGTAGCCAGGTTGATATGGAGACCATCGATGGTCGTGCCAAGCTGGCGGAAATGGCCCGCCCACTCGTCAATAAGATTCCGGCCGGCATCTACCGGGAGCTACTCATCGAAAGTCTCGCGACTGCGGTTGGCATAACATCGCCGAAGCTCGAAAAAATGATGGCAGCGGGGTCGAGCGCTAACGAGCGAGTGCCGTATTCGGGTGCCGTTACGGCGAAAAAGCGGCCGCGCTCGATGGCCAGTGGCGGACCCTCGGTTGTCAGGCGCGCACTCACGCTCATCCTGAATTACCCGCAGGCGGGTCGAAAACTGGATATTGAGAAGCTGGCTGGCGTGCGGCGGGCAGGCGTCGATTTACTGATTGCGCTCATTGAAACTGTCCAATCCGAGCCCAATATTACGACGGCGGGACTGCTGGAGCGCTGGCGACACGATGAAAAGGGCCGGCACCTGGGTAAACTTGCCGCCGTCGACCTGCCGGCGGATGACGAATTTGACCCGGCAGCAGAGCTTGACGAGTGCCTGCAGCAACTGGCAATCGCAGGCCGCAAGGAAAGAATTGAGTTCCTGATTGAGAAACAAAGACTTGGAGGGCTTAGCGACGACGAAAGATCGGAGCTGAGACAACGGCACCAGGGCCACCAGGATCAGGGCCTCTAAGCGTATGAAAAAGTTATAGAAAATGATCTTTTATCGGCGTATTATTACCCGTTTTATCTTTTACCCGTAGGGGCTTTGTCTTGACCGAAAAAAGAAAACCAGCTGTCGTTAGCAAACAGGCTAAGCAGCTTAGAGAATTGATCGCCCGCGGCAAGGAACAGGGCTATCTGACCTATGCAGAAGTCAACGATCACCTGCCGAACGACATTGTCGACCCGGAGCAGATCGAAGACATCGTCAATATGATTAACGACATGGGCATCACCGTGCATGAGAAAGCACCGGATGTTGAGTCGATAACATTGTCGGACGCGACCGCGACGGATGACGACGGTGCCGAGGAAGCTGAGGCTGCGCTTGCCAGCGTTGATGCCGAATTTGGCCGTACAACCGATCCGGTTCGCATGTACATGCGCGAGATGGGAACGGTTGAATTATTGACTCGCCAGGGCGAAATTGAAATCGCCAAACGTATCGAGTCCGGACTGAATCAAGTCAAATACCATATGGCGCATTTCCCGCCAACCGTCAATGCGCTGCTCGAAGTTGCGGATCGCGTTCTTGGTGGTGAAACGAGAATGCAGGATTTCGTCGTCGGTTTTATTGACCCGAATGAACCGGACGAGATCAAACCACCTGCGCCGAAGGCCGATGATGAAGAGGAAGTCATTGATACCGGCCCTGATCCTGAAGAGG
This sequence comes from Woeseiaceae bacterium, assembly GCA_022866645.1. GTDB lineage: Bacteria > Pseudomonadota > Gammaproteobacteria > Steroidobacterales > Woeseiaceae > UBA1847. The sequence goes on from JALHUQ010000214.1 coordinate 3,095, forward strand.
TGAAAGCGCGCGTCAAGGTAATTCGACGTCACGCCAACCGTGCCACCAAGTACCTTGAGCAATACGGCTACAAAGACAAGCGCACGACCAAAGCAATGGGCGAGATGGCTGACCAGATCATGGAGCTGAAGCTGGCGCCGAAATTGTTTGACGCTCTGGTTCGCGACCTTCGTGACGTCATTTCAATTATTCGCAGCCAGGAACGCATGGTTATGCAAATCTGCGTGCGCGACGCTGGAATGCCACGCAAGGACTTCCTGTCAAGTTTCCCGAAAAACGAAACTGACTATTCCTGGATCGAAAAACACATTCGTGCGAAACGCAAGCACTCCTCGATACTCGCCAAACTCAGGGACGATATTCTGCGTTGCCAGCGCAAGCTGATCGCGGTCGAAGAAACAACTCGATTGAGCATCAGCGAAATCAAGGAAATCAATCGCCAGATGTCGATAGGCGAGGCGAAGGCACGTCGCGCGAAGAAAGAAATGGTTGAAGCCAACCTGCGCCTTGTGATCTCGATTGCAAAAAAATACACGAACCGTGGCCTGCAATTCCTGGACCTCATTCAGGAAGGCAACATTGGTCTTATGAAAGCCGTCGACAAGTTTGAATACCGGCGCGGCTACAAGTTTTCAACCTACGCGACGTGGTGGATACGCCAGGCCATTACGCGTTCGATTGCTGACCAGGCCCGCACTATCCGTATCCCGGTGCATATGATCGAAACGATTAACAAGCTGAATCGAATTTCGCGCCAGATGCTACAGGAAATGGGACGCGAGCCGTTGCCCGACGAACTGGCCGAGCGCATGGAAATGCCCGAAGACAAGGTTCGCAAGGTACTCAAGATTGCGAAGGAACCGATCTCCATGGAGACGCCGATCGGCGATGATGAGGATTCGCATCTCGGTGACTTCATTGAGGACCAGACCGTGCATTCGCCGGTGGACTCCGCGACGACGTCAGGACTCAAGGAAACCACACACGCTGTGCTGGCCGGGCTGACGCCACGCGAAGCCAAGGTCTTGCGCATGCGTTTTGGTATCGACATGAATACTGATCACACACTTGAAGAAGTGGGCAAGCAGTTCGATGTTACACGCGAGCGCATCCGCCAAATCGAGGCGAAAGCCTTGCGTAAGCTGCGGCATCCGACTCGATCCGATCAACTGCGGAGCTTCTTGCTGGAAGACTAAGCGAAACGCAGAGAACAAGAAGAAGCCGGGCGTTGCCCGGCTTTCTTTTGACTAGAGTATTTCCAGTGCTTTCCGTCGTTGCGTGTGGAAGTCCTGCTTTTCCATAAAGCTCAAAAACTCGTCATTGGCTAGAGCTTTCGAGTAATAGAAACCCTGTACGTAGTCACAGCCATTGATTCGAAGGAAGTCGAGTTGATGCTGATTTTCGACGCCCTCTGCAATTGATTTCTTGCCGAGTTGCTCGGCCATTTTGATAATCGTCCGGCAAATGTTGTCGGAGGTAACGCTACTGCCGATGCGATCGATAAACGACTTGTCAATTTTGATAACGTCAAACGGCATCTGCTCCAGGTAACTCAATGACGAGTA
>JALHUQ010000215.1 GCA_022866645.1 Woeseiaceae bacterium
ACCATCGACCCGAAGACCTTCGAATAACTGATCGACGTGCATGCGAATCACGGATGACAGAAATACGTAATCGTGTTGGCCAGGACGACTCAGATGCTCCGGCAATCGAATTACGCGAGGCAGCGATCGAGGGGCCTGGACCATGCCGCGATGGCGCTTGCGGCCGAAAGCATCCTTGCCATGCAGTCGCACGATGAAGTTCAAGCTCTTGTTGAGTACGCGCGGAAATGGCCGCGATGGATCGAAGGTTAGCGGTGTCAATACCGGCACGACCTGCTCGTTGAAATACACGTCCAACCACTCGCGCTGTTTCCCGGTCCAATTGTTGCTGTGCAGGAAGCGAACACCGGCATCAGCCAGTTGCGGGAACAGCTGATCATTCAATAGTTTGTATTGCTGCTTGACCATGCTGACCACCCCGACACGCAGCTCATCAAAAACTTCCTGCGCCGGTCGTTTCTCAGGGCCTTGGGCCGGAGCGCCGATCTCAATGCGCTGCTTCAGACCAGCGACACGAATTTCAAAAAACTCGTCAAGGTTGGTGCAGCTGATGCACATGAATCTCAGCCGTTCAAGCAAGGGCACGCTGGGATCTTGCGCCTGTGCAAGCACGCGCCTGTGGAACTCAAGCAGACTTAGCTCGCGATTGATGTATTGGTCGTTCATGGTTAGCCCGAGTGTATAACGCCCAGCACGACTTTGTGACTTGCACCCGTCACACTGGGCAGGTTTCCGGTTTCGCCATTCATCGTCCGCATCGCCAGCCAGGCAAATGCAACTGCTTCCACCCAGTCGGGATCCAGACCCACCGCGGCCGTACTGGCAACTTGCGCGCCAGGAATATCCTGGCGCAGGCGGCGCATGAGTTCGACGTTGTGCGCGCCTCCACCGCAAATAAATACCTCTCGCGTGTGCGCTGCATACTCTTGTATCGCCGTGGCGATCGTCATCGCGCTGAGTTCGCAAAGAGTGGCGTGCACATCGACAGTATTGAAATGACCGATATCGAAGCGCTGTAACCACGCAGGATTGAAATACTCGAAGCCGGTACTTTTGGGCGGTCGAAGTGCGAAATACGGGTCATCCAGCATTTTCCGAAGTAAAGAATCGATGACGGTGCCGCGGGCGGCCCACTGTCCGTTGCGGTCAAAGGGCTGGCCAAGGTGCTGCCGAATCCACGCATCCATCAGTCCGTTACCCGGGCCGGTATCGAAGCCAATGACGTCGGAACCATCGGCGCGCAATACCGTAATATTGGCGATGCCGCCAATGTTGATTACAGCCCGGTCGCTGTCAGCAGATCCAAATAGCCATTGGTGGAATGGTGGCACGAGCGGTGCGCCCTGACCGCCCGCCGCGATATCTGCCAGCCGAAAATTCGCAACAGTTGTTGTTTGATTCCCAGCAGCAATGATCGCGGCGTTACCAATTTGTAGTGAGAACGGTTTTTCCGCATTTGGTTGATGGCGCAAGGTTTGCCCGTGACTGCCTATCGCGATGACATTCTGACTGTCGACATCGCTCATATCGATCACGGTGCGAGCGGCATCACGAAAACATTGGCCAACGCGTCGATCCAGGTCGCCAGACTGGTCCAGCGGCACATCGAGAGGTTCACGAATTGCCGCGAGCAGGTCGTCCTTTAAATCTTGCGGATATTGCTCGGTATGCGTTGCGTGAATCGCCACGCCTTTGTTGTCGAAACTGACGAGAACGGCATCAATACCGTCCATGCTGGTGCCGGACATTAGGCCGACATAGTAAGCGGACACTTTGCTTACTGGCTGTTGTACGCGACGGATGGGGCCTGCGTACTCTTGAATTGCTCCAGTTCTTTCAGAATTGGCTCGGCCGTCGCCATGAACTTGTCACGGTAGGCTGCGTCAATGGGATCAGCGTCTGGAAGGGCAACGGTTCGGGGATTTCTGTGCACACCGTTTAAACGATATTCGTAGTGCAGGTGATTAGCCGTTGCCAGCCCCGTCTTGCCGACGTATCCGATAGTCTGCCCTTGCCTGACGCGCGAGCCGACGCCGACTTTTAATACATAGTTGGACATGTGAGCGTAAAGCGTTGTGATGTTGCCACCGTGTTGCAAAATGACAGTCTTGCCGTAACCTGACTTGGTGCCGCGAAAAATAACTTTGCCGTCGCCAGACGCTTTGATTGGCGTCCCACTGGGCGCGGCATAGTCAACACCCTGGTGCGCGCGAATCGTGTTGAGAATTGGGTGCTTCCGATTCGGATTGAAATTGGAGCTGATGCGAGTGAAGTCGACGGGCGCGCGAATAAACGCTTTGCGCACGCTG
>JALHUQ010000216.1 GCA_022866645.1 Woeseiaceae bacterium
CGGCGTCGGTGGACAGATAATGACCCGGCAGGCCCGACTCGACTCCCCCGAATTCACTGCCGTTGTCGCCCAGCGGAATATTCAGACTGCCGAGCAAGGTCATGCTGTTCGAAAGGCTGTAGTGGGTGACTAACTGCATCAGCCCACTTGGGTCCCCCGCATTCATCAACACGGTAGGCGAAAGGCTCCATAGCGGTGTCATCTCAATCATGATGCTCGCGGCCAGATAATGCCTTCCCAAAGTAAAACTTTCGCCACGAAGGAGGCGGCGCAATAGATCCGGATTGCCCGCTAATGACGCCGGGCTGTAATCATCGGAGTGCTGACCGAATCCGTTGAAGTGGTACTCAAGAACGCCGCTCATGTTTTTGCCGGCCCGGTTCCATGAGTAACTCAGGTTGCTCGAAAGCTGCACGTAGGTGTCGTTATCCGTTTTCGTGATCACGAGATCGCCGCCCCATTGAGCGCCGCCCAGGCTGTGGCTGGCCCCCAGCCCCAAAACGTCGTCGCCATAATGGCGAGCCATCATAAGGTCATATTCGCCCTGCCCCGCGAATCCGTGATATTTAATTGCCGATGTCGCGGCCGCGCCGTCAACGTCGTGATTGAGAGCGTCGCGGCGAATCACGTAGGCACCCTGAATGTCGGCGCCGCTGTCGCGAAGATACTGCAGATACAACATGTCATCGCCAACCTTGTATTCCGTGTCCACAGCAGCCGGATCAAATGGGTTCACGAGATCCATCGGCGCGTAAAATAATCCGTTACCCCATGACAAAGCCTGCCGCCCAAATCGGACCACGGCTTTTTCGCCGGCATAGCCCAGCCAAAGTCGATCAAGGCGATGAACGAGCGCCGAGTCGTCGCCCTGCTCGATGACGGACGTCAGATCGAAAAACCGGCGACTATCGTCCGGCAACGAAAACCGCTCTCCGTTGAATACCGCAAGCTGGTAGTTGGCATTGAAGGTCCAGCCTGACTGGCGCCGCTCAAGGTTTAGCCGCAGATCACCCTGGGTATCGGTGGAACTGGCACCGAAGAGTTCATGCAACAGGCTGTCGGACGGATAGGTCTGGCTGACTATTCGCAACTTTGTGTGGCCCGTAATCTCGGTCGTGTCCGGAGCAGCACCCGCCGCCACCGGGATGAGCAATGACAGAATGACAAAGCTACGCAGCACGCTGGTTGATATCGTCGACAATCCGCCCGTCGAGCATGCGAATCAGGCGTCCGGCGTAGGTCATTACTCGCTGGTCGTGTGTCGCGATAACAAAAGTGGTGTTGTGGTGCTCGTTGAGCTCGGTGAACAAGGCCATCAATTCATCGGCGGTTTTCGAATCAAGGTTTGCGGTCGGCTCATCCGCAAGCACCAATGCAGGTCTTGATGCGACTGCACGTGCCACGGCGACGCGTTGCTGCTGCCCTCCCGACATTTCTGCCGGCCGCCGGTCTTCGAGGCCTTCGAGCCCGACCTCCTTCAGTATCGCCGTTGACTTCTTAATGCGCTCGGCGGACGGCACACCCTGCACCTGCATGACGAACTCCACATTCTCGCGGGCCGATAGCACCGGAATCAGGTTGTAGGCCTGGAAAACGAATCCGATCTGTTTGAGGCGAATATCGGCGAGTTCGCCCTTATTCAGATTATCGATGCGCTCACCAGCGATATATACCTCGCCGCTGTCCGGAATATCCAGACCACCGATCGCGTTCAGAAGCGTCGTTTTGCCGCCGCCCGACGGTGCTGACAGGCAAACGAATTGACCCTTGGCTATGTCGATGCTGACGTGATCCAAGGCTTTGATGTCCTGATCGCCCTGGCGGTATGTCTTGCACAAATCCACACAACGAACAGCACTCATATTCAGACCTTTGTTATCGCTTCAACGGGTACATATCGGGACGCCCGCCACGCTGGCGAGAGACTCGCCAGAAAACCGAGTAACAGTACGACGCCCGTCGCGAGAAACATGTCGCTGGCATACAACTTTGGATAAAGCATGCTGGATACGCCCCACATTTCCAGACCATCGGCGACAACCGATATGTCGATACCATCCTGAAGTGGCACGATTGTGGCCCAGGCCAGAAAATTTCCTGCAGCGAGGCCCAGAGTTAGTAGCAGCATCGATTCAATAATGATCTGACCGAGAATGCTGCCCGGCTTCATGCCGAGTGCCAGCATGAGGCCAATCTCGCGCACGCGTTCAAACACAGCCATCACCAGCGTATTAACGAGGCCGAAAGACAGTGCCAGAAAAATAACAACGATCCAGATGAGAACAAAGCCGTCCATGACACCCAGCATGGTGCCGAGGTAGGTATCGATCTCATACCAGCGACGCACCGAAACACTTTCATCCGTCGCCGACATTACCGCCTGAAAGGTCGCTTCAACGTTGCGGTAGTCGTCACTCAGGAATACCACTTCGGTTGTCGTGTCGCCGATATGCAGCATTTTCTGCACGGTCGCCTTACCAACAAATGCGTAGGCTTCTTCCACCGCTTTGGTATTCGCTGAATACAGGCCGATCACCCGAAATCCGCGGTCTGCTATCTCGTTGTCGGGGTCCTGGCTCATAAGAACCACTCGTTTGCCGATGCCTGTCTCCAGCGTCTCCGCGAGTCTCCTGCCAATGACAATGCCCTGGTCGCTGGCATCCACCAGAAATCGCCCATCAACCTCGTCGTAGTTGAAGAAAGATATTCCCCGCTCGGCATCCGGGTCGACGCCCAGTAAGGTGACGCCGCGCGACTCTCTTTCGCTGCTGATTACGGCCGGCACTCGCACTCGACCGGCCCAGGCTTTGAATCCCGCGCCGTCAAACTTCTTCTTTAGATCCGCCTCCGAAATCAACATCCGATTGGAGACGCTTGGATCGTCCGGAAAGTCGGGATGATGCATTTGCACGTGGCCCGGCAGGACTGCGATGCTGTCGATAATCATTTGATCGACCATGCCACGCGTCAACGCAGTCATGAAGATCATGGCCCAGACACCGACGCCGATGGCACCGAGCATAATGATCGTGCGACGGTGATTGCGCCACAAGTTGCGCCAGGCAAGACGAAACAACACACCGAAAAGTCGCATCACGCCACCCTCATCGCGTCGACCGGGTTTTGCCAGCGCAAGCGCAAGGCAGGATAAATAGCCGCGAGCATTGTGAACACAAACACGACTGCCGGCCCGGCCGATAAGGTCAGCACATTGACCTCGGGGTACATTCTCGCCGGAAGATTGAAGCGTGCTGCCATCTCGTCCATCCCGGGGAATGCCAGGCCATGGCTTGTAAACCAGGAGGTCAATAAGCCACCGGCGGCGGCACCCAGTATTGCCCCTATCAGCCCCATCATGGCCGTTTCCAGCAGCACCAGACGTCCGAGTCGACCGGGTCGGAGGCCGAGCGCCATGACGATGCCGAATTCGCGCGTTCGCTCCAGCACCGACATCAGTTGTGTGTTCAGTACGCTGAAGGAAACGAGTATCACCAACACGAGATACATAAAGAACGAACTGCTCATATCCGCTTGAATGGCCTGCTTCAGTCCGGGTTGAATTTCGTCCCAGTCGAGGACAACGAGGTCAGAATCATCCGGCAGCATGGACTGAACCGTCGACCGAATCGCTGGCACCGCTTCCAGGCCATCGCCGACGACTACGATCTGGTGGCCGCCGCCCTCCATGAAAAAAGTCTCCTGAAACAGGCGCAGCGGAATCTCCGCGATATTGCGGTCGATATCGTTCACACCGCTATCGAAAATGCCAACGATATTGACGACGGCAGCTGCAAACGACCCATCGAGGCCACTCCCCAGCAATGTCAGTTCGTCGCCGACCTTCACATGCAGATTTCTCGCCAGAACGCTGCCAACGACGATTTCTGCCGCGTTGTCAGTTTCGAGGTAACGCCCGTCAGATACGAGCCCCGGGATGTTCGATACCTGTGCTTCGAATTCCGGCTCCACTCCGTAGATGCCAATGCCGAAACTGCGATCCTCACTGGATGCGAGAGCGAACGCCCAACCGCGTGCCGCGACAGTCTCGGAATTCAGCGTCGTACGTATTGAGTTCGCCAGCGGGATGATGTCCGGCACAGTCTGTCGCATCTTCTTGTCTTCATTGTAGCCAGACGCCTGCACTTGAACGTGACCCGTGAAAACCTGCAGCGCATTGTCAATCATGAGCCCGTACATGCCGAACTGCAGTGAGATCATGAATACCAGCAAGATATTCGAGAACACCATCGCGCCGGTAGTCAGCCAGGTGCGACGCGGGTGTCGCCAAAGATTTCGCCAGGCAAGGCGGAAAACGATGTTCATCTAGTCTCGAGGGTTCCGCAGGTTCGACAGCGTAAACAGACTGTCCTTAAGCTCGACATCGTAGGCAACATCATTGACCGCAACTTCGGTCCACTCGTCGGGATCATCTGCTTTACTCATGCGCTGCCGCCTGGCGATAGTCCGCCCTCCCATTTCGGCTATCTCCATGGTCTTCAAACTTTTGACGAGCACGTGGTCCTGATCGTAAAACGAATGTTCGAGAACAACATGGTCTTCCCGTATACGCAGCACCTCTCGGCCCCAGACGACTGCCGCGTCTTCGTGCGGGGTAGACTCGATTTCATAAACCGTAACGCCGTCGATGTCTTCGACTTTGAGAATCCGGTGTTCGTACTCATCAATAATGTCATCGGCGCGTGCGATGTCCTTATTCGAAAAATCCGATCCCATCCAGCTCTGCCCCATCAACGATGACGGCACTTTGATGACGCGATTGATCTTTGGAGAATACGACCACATGCTTTTCTTTTCGGTCAGCGTGCCGTTGCCGCGGTCCTTTTTGGGCTCTACGACCCGAACCAGCGAGTGTTCATCACCCATCGTCCAGGCTCGCATGGTCATCGATCGCTCCCAGTCGGGGCGATGAATGACCATGGTCATTTCTGTGTAGGACGACAGGCCA
>JALHUQ010000217.1 GCA_022866645.1 Woeseiaceae bacterium
ACGAAGCATGTCGCGGCGGAGGCCAATGCGCTGGCCGCTAAAATTCAGGCCGCACTAAAAGAACGCAATCAATAGAGTTGCCTGAATAGTCGGCCCTGAAGAAGTCGTAAGGAGCCGAAGGCATTCAGGAAACGTGAGTGGACGATAATATTCTTTGCCGCAGGTGCGAGTGTTGACTGAGATTCGTATATTAATCATTGGCGGCGCGTCGCTCGATACGCTGGACGGCGCCAGTGATTTGGTAGCCGGTGGCGCGGGCATGTATACCGCCATGGCAGCACAACGGAGTGGCGCGGCAGTTTCCCTGTACGCACCACGCCCGCACCCTGTTCCAACCGCGCTGCAAGCGCTCGCGACACGAGTTACCTGGCTCGGCCCGTCGATAGACCAGGACGAGCTGCCACGCTTTGAGATCAGCTATCGTGACGGCCAGACAACCTACGTTAACTCCAGCTTCGGGGCCGAGGATTCACTCTCCCCGACAGGGCTGCCGGACGATCTTTCCGGTTTTCACTACGTTCATCTTGTCCCACTCGGCAATATCACCAGGCAGCTGGCGTTTCTGCGTGCCTGTCGTGAACGAGGTGCGCGACGGATTTCGGCAGGTACCGCACTCCACCTGATTGACGAACAGCCTGCCGATGCCGCAGCGGTAATGAACGAAGCCGACGCCTTTTTTATGAATGAGGCAGAAGTAATTCGTTTATTTGGATTAGGGTCTGCCGCCCGTTCGAAGCCGGGACAATTGATTTTTGTAACCAAAGGGTCAGCTGGCGCGATGGTCATCCAGGGCGGCATAGCGACGGACGTGCCGGGCGTTGCAGCAAATGTTGTTGATCCGACCGGCGCAGGAGATACCTTCTGCGGCGCGACGCTGGTTGGACTGGCGCTGGGCCGGCACCCTGTCATGGCGGCAAGTCATGCCATGCCGCTCGCGGCGCAGCTTACCGAAGATATCGGCCCGGCTGCTCTCCTGCGCCCCTCTCCGGCACCGCAACAGCCCTCCGATAAGCGCGTCGTTGTCAATGTGGCGAGGATTGGCGGAATCGGTAAGTTGATCGCTGGTCTTCCGGATGTCACACCGTTTGCCTTTACGGGGCCCGACTTGCCGGCGCCCAATCATCCGGCCACCCTCGACTACTTCTTCGCATCGACACTGCAGCAATTTGGGTTCTGGACGCATGTCGATGGCCGCTATCAACGACCGCTCGTGGCAACCGTTGCAGGCAAGGAGCGCAAGGGTGCGTTCTATCTGTTTCGAGCGTACCTGCGCTGGCTTGAGAACGACCCTGAAATGCTCACACCGGCCCGCCAGGCGACGCTGACTAAAGCCGAGCTGCAGACAGTGCTGCGCGCTGATGACGGATCTGACCCGATGCCGGCGCTCGACCTGCACCTGGCCCTCGCTCAACGTTACGGTCGCGACATGCTGGCACTCGAACTGACTCCGCAGATCATGCTGCAGCAGGCGAATCCATCACCTGCGCCGTTACGCACACTCTTACAGCGACTCGATCATGTTGGCGGTTACAAAGAAGACCCATTGCGCAAGAAGGCAGTATTGTTGGCTATCATTTTACAGCAGCGACCTGAGGCGTTTCTTGCCGATGACGGTACCGAAGCGCCTCCCGTGGTCGACTACCATGTGATGCGCTCCTGCCTGCGCACTGGCCTGATCGACGTGACAGACAAGGCGCTGGCAGCCAAACTGTCGGCGCGACAACTACTGTCCGAAGATGATGAGTGGGCGGTTCGCGTCGCAGCGCATACTGCGATCGAGCAAGTGGTCATGAAATCCGGCAAGAGCATGGGCGCTGTAGACTGGTTCTTTTTCCAGGCCCGTCAACGTTGTCCTGAAATGAGCGAACCACGTTGTGATGCGTGTGCGGTTGATCCTGCCTGTGCGCATCGCAAGGAATTGTTTCAGCCCGTTCGACGAACGAGTTTTTACTAACATGATCGATATAGCGAAGCTATCCAGGGTCAAACTGTTATTGCTCACGACTTTTCAAGTATTGCTGCAGGAACGCAATGCCGCAGGATGTCGGGCAACGGTGGCACATGGTGATACGCAATCATCAATGTGTTGACGGTCTGCCGGTGGCGGTCAGATCAAGTCCCGAATATCACGCCTGGATGAAGCTGACACCGTAATCCATCGGCGACAAACCGAAATGCTTCGCCAGGCTCTGCCCAATATCGGCGAAAGTGTCGCGGCGCCCCAATGATCCGGGGGCAATTCCGGCGCCGTAGGCCAGCACCGGTATGTGTTCTCGCGTGTGATCACTGCCGGGCCAGGTCGGGTCGCAGCCGTGGTCTGCACACAGAATCAGCAGATCGCCCTCGCCCATCAGATCAATGATCTCGGGAAGGCGCGTGTCGAGATACTCGAGCGCACTGGCGTAGCCTTCGACGTCGCGGCGATGCCCGTACAGCATGTCGAAGTCGACGAAGTTGGTAAACACGATGGTGCGATCACCCGCGTTCCTCATCGCATCCAGCGTGGCCTCAAACAAGGCTGCATTGCCGGTGGCTTTAATCTTCTTCGTGATGCCCATGTGCGCATAGATATCGGAGATCTTGCCAACGCTGACCACATCCCCGCCACTTGCAACGAGTTTGTCGAGAACGGTCGGCGCGTGCGGCGGTGTCGTCAGGTCGCGCCGATTGCCGGTACGCACGTAGTTTTCGGCACTATCACCGACAAATGGCCGTGCGATCACGCGTCCAATATTGTATTTGTCGACCAGCTCGCGAGCAATATCGCAAAGATCGTAGAGGCGATCGAGGCCAAAGGCTTCCTCGTGACAGGCTATCTGAAACACGCTGTCCCCCGATGTGTACACGATAGGCTTGCCACTCGCCACATGCTCATCGCCGAGCTCGGCAATAATCGTAGTACCCGAGGCATGGCAGTTGCCGAGTACGCCAGGTAATTCCCCGCGAGCAATCAGTTCGTCGAGTAGCTCCTCGGGAAAGGCGTTTTCCTGACCGGTGAAATAACCCCAGTCATACAACACTGGTACACCGGCAATCTCCCAATGACCGCTGGGTGTATCTTTACCGCTGCTCAGTTCTGCCGCATGACCGTAGGCACCGATGATTTCAAGGTCAGGATCGTGACCGGGGTGAAAACGCCCGGTGCTCTCCG
>JALHUQ010000218.1 GCA_022866645.1 Woeseiaceae bacterium
AAAGGTCTTCGCGGAGGTAAAGTTTCTGGACCCGGAGAATCCGCGCTTCCTGATGCGACGTATGCGCCGCATGTTCATAAGAGCACGACCCGACGTGAATGAAGTCAACATCTTGCGTGGATTTCTGACAGCGATCGAGCGCACCAGAGGGCCGCGCTAGTGCCGGGTAGTAGCGATTTTGTCTATATGGACTATGCCGCCACGACGCCGCTGAATTCGCTGGTGGCCGAACGAATGCGGACCGTTCAAAATAGCGCCTGTTTCAACCCCGCATCCAATCATATTGCGGGCCGACAGAGTGCGAAGGTAGTCATGCAAGCGGCAACCGAGTTGGGCTTGCTGCTGAACGTTTCTCCTGACTCTATTCTCTGGACGTCCGGCGCTACCGAATCGAACAACCTCGCGATTCTGGGCGCGGCCCGGCAGCGCGCGCATCGCGGCAAGCATTTGATCACCATGCGCACCGAGCACAAAGCGGTGATCGACGTTTTCCGTGCCCTCGAAAAACAAGGATTCGAAGTGAGCTGGCTTGCACCGAAACCCGACGGGCAGTTGCCAGTGGAAAGGTTGATCTCGACGCTGCGGGACGATACTCAGCTCGTGTCGATTATGCATATCAACAATGAGACGGGCGTCATACAGGACATTGCTGCGCTCGGCGCGGCGTGCAAGGAGCGCGATGTACTGTTTCATGTCGATGGAGCCCAGGCAGCCGGCAAGATCCCCGTCGATCTGGCGGCTTTGCCGGTCGACCTGTATTCCCTCACCGCGCACAAGTTTTACGGTCCCAAGGGAGTCGGAGCCCTTTTTGTGGCTAACGGTACTCCCCTCGAGCCATTGATGTTCGGCGGTGGACAGCAGCAGCGCATGCGACCCGGAACTTTGCCGGTCGACCTGATTGCCGGGTTGGGTGTCGCCGCCGCCGTGGCGACGACGAGCATTGCGGACGATCTGGCTAAGCTGACTGGCTTGAAGGGCAGGTTGTTGCAAGGGATTCAAGACATCGAAGGACTGCAGGTCAACGGTCCGGCAAAGGGTGGCTATCCGGGAATACTCAATGTCGGCGTAGACGATGTCGACGGCGAAAGCCTGTTGCTGGCGATGGAACCCTTGTGCGTCGCGACGGGGTCGGCCTGTAATTCCAGAAGTCAGGAACCGTCGTCGGTATTACGCGCGCTGGGACGCACCGATCGGCAAGCGCAAAGCGCGATTCGATTCAGTCTGGGCCGGCCAACAACGGCCGCTGATATTGAGATGGCGATTTCCAGTTACAGACACGCCGTGAGGAAGTTGCGGGCTCTGGCGCCAGAGCGGCCGGCATGAACATCGATCCCTACAATGCTGTTGTTCGCGCGTATTTTGACTGTCCGGAGCATATGGGCGATATCGGCGGAGGCGCGGTCGCCTTTTTTGAAGATCAGGGAATGCGCATTCGGCTCTCCGCGAAGGTCGTGGATGGCAAGATCAAAAAGCTCGGCTTTAGAGCCTGGGGCTGCCCCCATGTCATTGCGGCGGCCGAGGCATTTTGCCGCCAGTTTGAGGGTCGCAGCGTCGCTGAACTTGAAGAATTCAAAACGAGCCAGATTATGGGGGATCTGGCTGTACCTGTAGAGAAAACCGGACGTATACTAGTGCTCGAAGACACGGTTCGATCGCTAAGGGCAGCCATCCAGGACCGTATTACTAACCAGGCACAGGACTAAAATGGCGATTTCGTTAACGGATTCGGCGGCAGATCGTATTCGCACCTACCTGAACAAGCGTGGCGAAGGCGTCGGCCTGCGTCTGGGCGTCACCCAGACCGGCTGCTCCGGCTACTCCTACGTCATTAACTACGCCGACAAAATCGACGATGCGGACATCGTTTTCGAGGATAAGGGAGTTACGGTCATCGTCGATCCCGTCGCACTGCGGCTGATAGACGGTACGGAGGTCGATTTCGTCAAAAACGGCCTGAACGAGGCGTTCAGCTTCCGTAACCCGAACATTTCCGGCGAATGTGGTTGTGGCGAAAGCTTCAACGTCTGAAAATACCGGAGTAGAATTAACAGCTTACATCTATTCGCTCGGCCCAGGGGCCGGGCGATATCTCATCATTCATTTATCAGCTAAGGAAGCACCACATGGCAGTTGAACAAACGCTCTCCATTATTAAACCTGATGGCGTAGAAAAGAATCTGATTGGGGAGATCTACAGTCGTTTCGAGAAAGCCGGTCTGGAAATCGTCGCCGCACGCATGATGCATCTGACAAAAGAGCAGGCGCAGGGATTCTATGCGGTGCACAGTGAACGACCGTTTTTTAACGATCTGGTCAATTACATGACCTCGGGTCCGGTCGTGGTGCAGGCTTTGAGAGGCGACGATGCGATCGCCAGGAATCGCGAGATCATGGGCGCAACGAACCCGGCCAATGCGGATCCCGGTACGATTCGCGCCGACTTCGCCGCGAGTATCGAAGAAAACGTCGTTCACGGATCTGACGCGGCCGAGACCGCTGCGGAAGAGATCGCCTACTTTTTTGGTGATGACGGCGTCTGCCCGAGGACCCGTTAATCGGACGTTGACGTGACTGCTCAGGCCAAAAAAGTAAATCTGCTCGGATTGTCGCAAGGCGATCTCGAGCAGTTCCTTGTTGCGCGGTCTGAAAAACCGTTTCGTGCACGACAGATCCTGCAATGGATATACCAGCGAGACGTCGATGATTTCGATCAAATGACGGACCTCTCGAAATCCTTGCGGGCGCGGCTCAACATTGATGCGGAAATTGTTCCGCCTGCGGTTCAGACCAGGTTTGACTCGAAGGACGGCTGCGTTAAGTGGCTTTTTTCCAGTGGGTCGGGGCAGGCCGTGGAAACTGTGTTTATCCCGGAGGTTGATCGCGGCACGCTTTGCATATCATCACAGGTTGGCTGCGCTCTCGATTGCTCGTTTTGTGCGACTGGTGCACAAGGCTTTAACCGCAACCTGACTAGCGCGGAAATTATCGGCCAGGTTCGCCACGCGATGCGTGAATTGCCGCGGCGCAGCAAAGACGAACCGGCAATAAGCAATGTTGTGTTCATGGGTATGGGCGAGCCGTTGGCAAACTATCGTAATCTGCTGCCCGTGCTTGAACTGCTGGTATCGGACTGGGCATACGGTATGTCCCGTCGACGCGTGACGGTCAGTACCTCGGGCATTGTCCCGCACATTAATAAACTGGCTGATGACTGCAATGTCGCGCTCGCCGTATCCTTGCACGCGCCAAGCGATGAATTGCGCGATCAGATTGTGCCGATCAACAAGCTGCACCCGATCAGCACCTTGCTTGATGCTTGCTGGGAGTATGCAGCGAAGCGTGCTAATCGTTTCGTCACGTTCGAGTACGTCATGTTGCGGGGCGTGAATGATTCAATTGCGCACGCCAGGCAGCTGGCGAGTCTGCTGAAAGGCAAACCGGCCAAAGTTAATCTCATTCCGTTCAATCCGTTTCCAGGGACGGAATTCAAACGGTCGTCGGTCGATACCATCCGGCATTTCCAGGAGGAATTGCGTG
>JALHUQ010000219.1 GCA_022866645.1 Woeseiaceae bacterium
CGGATGAAGACGATCACAGTTCGATATTTCGCGGTATTTCGCGAGCGCGCCGGCACAGGCGAAGAGACGCTGCAGCTTGATGCGGCGACCGCGTTGGATGTATTCGAATTGACGTACGCACGCCACGGCTCGAACGAGCCAACGGGACACTGCAAAGTGGCGATCAATGACGAAATGGCAGATTGGGCTGCTAAGGTCAGCGATGGTGACACTGTGCTGCTGTTCCCTCCGGTTGCGGGCGGTTAACATGTTCGCGATTTCGAATGATGATATTGCGGCGGACGATCTTCGCGAGCAGTTGAAGAACCCGGGCTCGGGCGGCGTTTGTGTTTTTGAGGGCTGGGTGCGAAATGAAAACGAAGGGCGCACCGTGCTTCGACTGGAGTACGAGGTTTACGAACCGCTGGCCATTACAGAGGGCGAAAAAGTTATTGCTGAAGCGCAGCAGCAGTTTCCTTTCCTCGAGGCCTCGTGTGTCCACCGATCGGGTTTGCTTGAAATTGGTGACTGTGCGGTTTGGGTTGGTGTTTCAGCGAAGCATCGCGATGAGGCGTTCAAAGCGTGTCGCTACATTATTGACGAAATAAAAATTCGATTGCCCATCTGGAAAAAAGAATATTACGTTGGCGGTGACTCCGGTTGGGTTGTGTGCGAACGCTGTGCCAAGGCTTAGTGATATCTGATGAGGCAGATCGGGAAAGGCCACATGCCGCGCATCATTAAGTCCATCGCTGATGCGAAGTTGCTGATTGGCGAAGAGATCGGTCTGTCGGACTGGATAGTAATCGATCAACACCGCATTGATCAGTTCGCCGAAGCGACCGCAGATCACCAGTGGATTCACGTAGACACGGAGCGCGCGGCGAGAGAAATGCCGGATGGCAAGACCATCGCGCATGGCTATTTGACGATTTCGCTAATCCCCGCTTTGACCGGAAATTTTCTGCACATAGAAAACCTCACGCGCGCGGTCAATTTCGGATTGAACAAAGTTCGTTTTTATGCACCGATCCCGGTCGGGTCACGCCTACGTGGAAGGACGATTGTTCTGCAGGCTCGACAGCGAGCGGGTGCGTTGCTGCTGACCTCCGAAGTACGGATCGAGGTCGAAGGTCAGCGCAAACCGGCGTGTGTTGCCGAAACGCTGGGCATGTATTTCTTCAATGCGGAAAACACCTCGAAGACCGATTAGCGGGCGTGTAGCCATCCCGGCAGAAATGAGTAGGGGTCGCGGTTTTCCGTCTCGGTCCAGCTAACACCATTGTCCTTGAGCAACTCACTCATTCTTCCGTCCTTCGCAGCGTCGAACAGCTCCGTCGCGCCGCCGATGTGCGTGCCACCGATGAAGATCTGCGGAATTGTCTTGAGCCCGGTCTGCTCCTGAATTGCTGTGCGGATTTTGCCGCCGCGATTGTCTTTCTGGTACGCGACGGAGTCGAGATCAACGGACCGGTAGGGAATTCCGTAATGCGCGAACATTTTTCGGACTGACCAGGAAAATTCGCACCATTCCAGTGCGAACAGGACCACAGGTTGTTCTTTGTCGCCGGTGACGGCAGCCAGGAATTCGCGAGCGTCTTCCTCGACATTGAGTGCGACCTCTTCTGTCTTGGCATTGCCAACGGGTGGCGACGGCGGCGGCGAATCAAAGCGGTAGTTTGGCGTTGAACGGGCGATGTCCTGTTCGTCCTCCGTCATGTCGGCAGGAATACCTTCGAATAGGGGTGTGCTCAGATAACGCTCACCGGTATCAGGGAGCATGCACAGGATGTTGGAGCCAGGCGCTGCTTTCTCCGCAACAGCGACTGCGCCGGCCAGGGTTGCACCACCTGATATGCCGACAAAAATCCCTTCTTTTTGTGCCAAAGCCTTGCACATGTTCAAGGCGTCATTGCCGTCGATCGGGACGATACCGTCTATCCATTTCGCGTTGACAACGTCCTCAGTCAACTTTGGAATGAAATCCGGACTCCAGCCCTGCATGAGATGTGGACGAAATAAGGGGTGACTGTCACGCGGTGTTCCGTCCGCGAGGCGGTCCTGAGGTATGCCGCTGCCCAGTATCGGAGAGTTGTCCGGCTCGCAGACGATGATTTTGGTGTCGGGGCTTTTTTCTTTCAGGACGCGTGAAACGCCTTTGAGCGTGCCGCCAGTTCCGAAGCCGCTGACCCAGTAGTCGAGCTTGCGGTCGGCGAAGTCAGCGAGAATTTCCGGTGCTGTGGTCTTCGAATGAGCATCGGCGTTGGCTTCGTTTTCGAATTGTCTGACAAGAAACCAGTCGTGCTTGCTGGCCAGTTCAGTCGCTTTGGCAAGCATCCCGCTGCCTTTCAACGAGGCGGGTGTCAGGACAACTTTGGCGCCCAGAAAACGCATCATTTTGCGGCGTTCAACACTGAAGCTCTCTGCCATGGTGACGACAAGAGGATAGCCTTTGTGGGCGCAGACCATTGCGAGGCCTATACCGGTGTTGCCGCTCGTCGCTTCAATAACTGTCTGGCCCGGCCTTAAAGTCCCGTCCTTTTCGGCCTGCTCAATTACGTTTCGCGCCAGCCGGTCTTTTACTGAACCCATAGGATTGAACGATTCGATCTTGACGTAAATGTTGACATCTTTGGGGCCGATTTTGTTGAGCTTGACGATCGGAGTATTGCCTACCGTTTCAAGAATATTGGCGTACAGCATTGTCGGTTACCTTCTTGGTTAGTCGTCAGAGAACTCAGTTGTCGTCTGTCGTTTGCGATTAACGATCAGCCGGGTATTAGCGCCTCCCCGAAAACGACTGGCGCTATTTGTGCGAGACCAACTGAGATTCGTGTGTGGGACATGAACGGCTCCGAAACCAAGGGCAAGTCCAGGGCAGCAGATGAATCCTGCTGCCCTTCAAGCTCGTCAGTATTAGTCCCAGTTCTTGGTAAACGAAATACCGTAGGTGGCGGGTTCGGTCGGATAGGAGTTCATACGTCCGGCGCCCAGAGGCTGATCAAATGAACCGTTGTAGGAACGCTCATCTGTGATGTTTCGGCCCCACAGCGTGATGCGCGAATTCCAGGCGTCGATATCCATACCCACTCGCAGATTGATCAGATCTGTTCCGGTCTGCAGCGTGAACGGATCAACATCACCATCTGTGTACAGTTCCGACGCGTAGGTGTACTCAGCACGGAAGAACAGATTACCGGGGCCGATCGGAAAGTCCTGTGTCAGCGCGATAAACGCGCGGTCTTCAGGGTTGTAAGGAATAACGTCGCCGGAGCGGTCGCAGACTTCGGCGTTGATGTCGCCGCCACTGCCGGGGTCCGCCAATCCGGTGTGAAATACATATTCATCGCGGCAGGTACCGCCGACAAAGGTCTTAAACTCGCCTGCACTTTTCGCGAAATAGCCACTAATCGTAGTGTTATCAAATGGTTGCCACTGGTATTCGAGTTCCCACCCATCCGTCTCGATTTGACCCGCGTTTTGCAGGTTGAATCCGGTTCCCGTGAAAGAATTCGCCTGAAAATCGTCGTAGTCGGTCTGGTAATAGGAAAAGCCGATACGAATTCGGTCCCAGCTGCCCTTGAAGCCAACTTCCAGGGACGTCGATGTCTCCGGGCCGAATACCGGGTTAAACGCCGGGCTGATTCGATCGGTGTTTGTGCCGCCCGCTTTGAAGCCAGTCGCATACGAACCGTAAAACATCATGTTCTCAGTCGCGAAGAAAGACAGTTTCGCCGTCCCCGTGACCTGATCATCGTTAAGTTCTGCGTTCAGCTCGGGGCGCGGGGCGAGGACGTCAAAAAGATGTCCGCCCCAGCCGTTGTTCGGTTGCATGACGGCGAGCAAGGGGACGAAGTCGAACGCCGGATTACTCGTAGCAGCGTAAAACAGATTGAGTGCGATGGCATCGAGGTCCGGTGCCGGGCCGGCTGCCGTCTGCGTAAATTCGCCATGAATTGTCTTGTTCTCGTCCGTGTAACGTGCACCCAGTGTCAACGTGACCTTGTCTGAGAAAACGAGGTCGGTCTGCCCGAACACGGCCCAGCTCTTGTGTTCCTGTGCCATATTTTCAGTGACAAAGAATCCTGGCGGGAAAGGACTGGCTGCCGGGGGCAAAGCGCCGCCCGACCCCGCCGAGACCGCATTCACACCATTGATAAGTGCAACCAGTTGGGGCTGCAAGGCTAACACGTAAGCCTCCATGAACTGCCCGCCATTGGTGTGAGTGACGCTATCAATATCCTGACCAAAGAAATAGGCGCCGACCTGGAAGTAACTGCCTTTGTCACCAAAATCGCCGGACAATCGAAATTCCTGCGAAATCGATTGCTGCTCGCCAATGTTAATGCGTTCGAGGACGTCGACATTGGTGAAATCGCCATCGATGCGGTCATAGGTATCGAACAGTCGAAACGCCGTCACTGACGAAAGGGTCATCTCGCCGATGGCCTTATTGATCTCCACCGAGATACCGCGATCTTCGTTGGTCGATTCCGGAAGGTAATTCTGGGCGATGAGATAGTCCTCAAATGGAACGGCTCTGATGTTCGCCGCAGCTGGACCAAATACACCATCCAATAGGGCCTGAGGATAGGGGTAACTGCTTGAAATCAGACCACCTAATGACAGCAACGCTGCATCGGATCCAGGGACCAAAGCCGGGAAAGCGGGAATACTGGCTTGCGAGAGCAGTCCGTCAACGCGCGAGACGGCGACGCAACAGTTCTCATCGATTTCAGAGTAATCGGCAATGATGCGCATGTTGAAATCGTCACTCGCGTCGTTCATGCCCAGCTGCATGCGCAGCCCAAATCGATCGCGATTGTTATAAACGTCCTCGCCCATGAAAACGTCACTGACGTAGCCGTCTCGTTGGGATGAGTAGAGCGTACCGCGAAAAGCGAGTTTGTCGTTGATGCCGATGTTTGTTGCTGCAGCGAGTCGGACCAAGCCGTAATCGCCCGCCGTTACATCAATAAACGCATTTGCGCTGCTCGGGTCGGGAGCCACCGTTCGAAGGAGAATGGAGCCAGCAGCTGAGTTTTTGCCGAACAGCGTGCCTTGCGGGCCACGCAAGACCTCAGCTGCCTCGACATCTATCAGCTCGTTAATCATAGAGCTTTGGCGCGAGCGGTAGACACCATCGACATAAAGTCCGACCGATGATTCAACGCCAAAGTTATTAGAGCTGCTGCCGATACCGCGAATAGCGAAGTTGGACGAGGTCGTTGTCTGGCTTTGTCCAACGATCAGCCCGGGTACATTCTGCTGCAGGTCGAACATGTCTTTGATGCCAGACGCTTCGATTTCAGCGCCGGACACGAGAGTGACGGATACCGGTACATCGGTCAAATTCTGGTCGCGACGTTGTGCCTGTACTACGATTTCTTCCAGGTATGCAGGTTGGCTGTTTTGTGCGAAAGCCGGTGCGCTTGTCGTTATTGTTGCCAAACTGACGACGGCGCTGCAGAAAACACCGAGCAAACTATTCCGTGTGGATTTCATATCTCCCCCTTAATATCTTTGTAGGTGCTTATTATCGGGGGAGCATATCATGAAATTTCGGGTTAGAATCAGCACCCAAGCCTATGAAAATTTGACGTTTTAGTAGGGTTTGCACCGAAACGCACATCAGTGCTAGTGAGGAAATTGAATGGGTGATGCCCTGCGACTGTATGGCTTAAATGCGCTGGTCCTGAATGCCGGGAGCGGTATCGGCGAAGCCTCCGCACGCACGCTCGCCAAGCACGGCGCCACGGTGGTTGCTGCTGACACGAGCAACAGTGGTGTTGAGCGACACTTTGCTGCGGTGAAAGGCATCACCGGAATAATAGCCAACCTTGTTGACGCCGATCAGATGCCAGTGTTGGTCCATGAAGCCGTGGATCAAATGGGTAGCATCGATATCCTGGTTAATGATTTTCCATTGCCGTTTGAGATGCCAATGGCAGCCTCTGCCCAGCAACTTGAGCGCTTGTTGCAGTCGCGGGCCAGTCTAACGATGTCGATTTGTCGGGCCGCCTTGCCACACCTGAAAAAGAGTCCTGGTGGTCGCATTATCAACATGGGATTTTTGCGCAGTTGCTTCGCGGTAGATGCCGAGGGCGTGGCCGATCGGGCGGAGCAGGACCTCAAAAACCTGACCAGAGCTTTGGCTGTGGAAATGGGTGAGTTTGGTATCAACGCGAATTATGTGCAGCCGGGCGGAGTCATGACGCCGGACAGTCGCGATGTCTTTCGTAAGGACAAATCCTTGCGTGATCATTGCATCAAGCGTTCCGCGGCGAGGCGGCTCGGTGAGCCGGTCGACATCGCGAAAGTCGTCCTGTTCCTTGCCAGCGACGATGCTGTATTCGTCAGCGGTACAGGCATTGCAGTCGACGGCGGCCGCACAGGCAACTAATTCAAGATGCATCCCGTACTTGAAGATCTGATCGGTCTACTGCGCCTGGAGAAAATCGAGGACAACATATTTCGTGGCGACAGTCGCGATATTGGCAGTCCTCAGGTATTCGGCGGCCAGGTCCTTGGTCAGGCTTTGTCTGCCGCTCAAAACACGGTAGATAACCGAGTTGCCCATTCCCTGCACGCTTATTTCTTGCGCCGTGGCGATGTGACGGCACCGATTATTTATGAGGTAGACCGCTCGCGCGACGGCGGCAGTTTTTCAAATCGTCGCGTCGTTGCCATTCAGCATGGCCGTCCGATCCTCAATCTCGCTGCATCTTTTCAGAATCCGGAAAAGGGTCTGGAGCACCAGGCCGATATGCCGGATGTTCCCGGTCCTGAGGGTATTAAAGATCTGACGGACGTGGCGAAAGACATGTTCGACCATATTCCTTCGAAAATGTGGCGCTTCCTCACCGACAAACGGCCGTTCGAGTTTCGCCACGTCGAGCCGGTCAACTTTGAGGCCCCGGAAAAATTGCCGCCGAAGAAGCATGTCTGGATACGGGCGGTGGACGCGTTGCCGGACAATCCGGTGCTGCATCAAAACCTGTTGACCTACGTTTCCGACTACGAACTGCTGGGAACCGCAATTTTGCCGCATGCACTGTCTTTCACTCGGGACAGCATGATTATGGCGAGCCTTGACCACGCCCTGTGGTTTCATAGCGAAGTGAAAATGGATGAGTGGTTGCTGTACGCCATGGAAAGTACGAACGCTTCAGGCGCTCGTGGCCTGGCTCGCGGCCAGATTTTCACTCAGGATGGGCGGCTCGTTGCATCCACAGCACAGGAAGGCTTGATGCGCGTGCTTGATTTGGACGATCGCAAACCCCGCTCAAAGCCGGGCAGCCAAAACTAGTTTCCACCCGAAGGCCAGCCTCAGCCAGATTTTCCCTGGGCCGCGACTGCAGCGGAAGCGGCCGCGACAACATCCGCATCTCCCAGGAATTCTCGCGACAGTGCCTGCAGCTCATTGTCGAGTACGTAGGCTAGCGGAATGCCTGTCGGAATATTGAGGCCTGTAATTTCATCGTCCGAGACCTTGTCCAGCATTTTGACCAGCGCACGCAGGCTGTTGCCATGCGCTGCGATTAGAACGTTCTTGCCATCCCTTAGTTGCGGTGCAATTACCTCGCTCCAGCACGGCAGGACTCGTTCCAGAGTGGTCGCCAGAGATTCCGTCGCCGGAAGGCCGGCAATACCGGCATAGCGCGGATCCTTCGCCGGATGGCGCTCGTCGTCGGCATCGAGTGGCGGTGGTGGAATGTCGTAGCTGCGGCGCCAGATGTGCACCTGTTCATCGCCATATTTGGCCGCGGTCTCGGCTTTATTCAGTCCTTGTAACGCGCCGTAATGACGCTCGTTCAGCCGCCAATCACGAATCACGGGGATCCACATGAGGTCCATCTGATCCTGTATGTGCCAAAGCGTGCGAATCGCTCGCTTGAGTACGGATGTATAAGCAATATCAAATCTATAACCCAGTTCACTGAGCAAGCGGCCAGCGTCTTTCGCTTCCTGGTTGCCAAGTTCTGTCAGGTCAACATCAGTCCAGCCCGTGAACAGATTTTTGAGATTCCAGTCACTCTGTCCGTGACGACACAGTACAAGCTTGCCAGCCATTGCTACTCCCGCTAAAAAAAATTCCGAAATCCTGCCGGGTCACTTCGAGACCAGGTTCCGCAACTCACGCGCGGCGACCGAGAGAGTAGCAAAATCAATATCATCGCGTAATTCCATTTCAGTAATCATGCGCTTGAAGTGACCGACCCCTGCCGCATGAGATTTGAGCCAGGCAGCGGCGAGAACGTTGGGATCCTGTTTACTGCGCGGCGCAAGCAACTGGGATGCCAGTTCGCGCCGGCAATGATAAAACTCGTCGCGAAGATTGCTGCGCGCGATGGCTTGCCAGCGACCGTTCACTTCGAGATCCTCCGCGCGGTTGTGCAACCAATGTAATTCCAGTGCATCGGTAAACGTGGAGTAAAGTTTTGCAACATCCGTTACATCACGATTGCGATCTGCGGCGAGGTCGGCCATGTCCAACGCGGGTCTCGTCAGCAGCAGTACCGACATGCTGTTCGCCACCTTTTCTGGCACACCCAGCTTGATGTAATGTCTTTCGGCCTTCTCGTGCCGGGCGCGGCTGGCGCGTGAAAGGTAATTTGATGAGCGCGAATAAATCGAAGCCATATTGTCCTTCAGGCGCGCAACTGCCTTAACAATGTCGAGTTCATCGCCGTATTGTTCGATTAACCAGTAGCAGGCGTGCCGCAAGGTGCGGCTAACTTCAAACATCATTGAGACCTGCGCGCTGGCGGGGATTTCGTAATCCAGTGACTCAATCTTGCGTAATAACGGAGCGGCGCGACAGATAATTCGTGCGACGGCATAGGCCCGGGCTACGGTGACAATGTTCGCACCCGTGTCGACTTGAAGACGCTTTACAAAGGTCGGACCCATACGATTGACGAGGTCGTTCGCGACCAGCGTCGCCAATATCTGTCGACTCAAACGATGGCCCGGTATCAAGTCCGCATATCGGCGTCTGAGCACTGGCGGAAAATATCGCTGCGGATCGATTGCGAGAAAATCGACCAGCGTTTGGTCGGACCCAATTAGCCCGTTATACAAATCAATTTTTGCGTAGCTAAGAACAACAGCGAGCTCGGGGCGCGTAAATCCTTGTTTGCGATTCCGCCGTTCGTCAATTTGCGCTTCGTCGGGCAGAAACTCGATCGCACGGTTCAATAAACCGGTGCGCTCGAGATCGGATATCAGGCGAGCGGTTTCATCGATGCGTTTGACAGAAATCGTTTCGCTCATGCTAATCGACTGCGTTTGGAGATAGTTGTTGCGCAGCACCAAATTCGCGACATCATCCGTCATCGACTCCAGCAATACGTTTCGTTTAGCGCGTGTCATATTCTTTTGCTTCACAACGGCACTAAGCAGAATTTTGATGTTCACTTCCCGGTCAGAGCTGTCGACGCCGCCAGAGTTGTCAATGAAATCGGTATTGATTCGACCGCCGTTCAAACTGTATTCGACTCGAGCCAGTTGGGTAAGGCCGAGATTTCCGCCCTCACCGATGACTCGGCAACGCAACTCGCTGGCATTCACTCGCACCGCGTCATTGCTGCGATCACCGACGTCTGCATGACCTTCGTGGCTGGCTTTAACGTAGGTACCAATGCCGCCATTCCACAGCAGATCAACGCGCATTTTGAGGATCGCGTTAACTAATTGATCGGGCTTAAGTGAGCTCGCATCAACGCCGAGCAATTTGCGGACTTCGCGACTCAGCTTAATGGACTTCGCCTGGCGAGAATAAACTCCTCCGCCTTTGGATATCAAAGCCTGATCGTAATCTTCCCAACTGGTTCTCGGTGTTTTGAAAAGTCGCTGCCGCTCGCGAAAACTGATCGCCATGTCCGGATCGGGGTCGAGGAAGATATTGCGATGATCAAATGCTGCGACGAGCTTGATCTTTCGCGACAACAACATGCCATTGCCAAACACGTCACCGGCCATGTCGCCGATTCCCGCCACGGTGAAAGGATCTTTTTGCGTGTTCAGCTCCATCTCGCGGAAATGTCGTTTGACGGCCTCCCAGGCACCGCGTGCCGTAATGGCCATTTCTTTGTGGTCATAGCCGGCCGAACCACCTGAGGCAAATGCATCGTCCAGCCAAAAGCCGTATTCCGCGGAGATTCCGTTGGCTATGTCCGAGAAGGTCGCTGTTCCCTTGTCAGCGGCGACGACGAGATAAGGATCATCACCATCGCGGCGCACAATGCCTGTCGGAGTGACGACCTTGCCGTCAACGACATTGTCGGTCAGATCGAGTAGGGCGCGAATAAACGTTTTGTAGCAGTGGATGCCATTTTGCAGGATCGCATCGCGATCGCCG
>JALHUQ010000220.1 GCA_022866645.1 Woeseiaceae bacterium
CATACGCTGGCCATTCTGATTCACTCAGTGACAGTTCCTGTAGCCGCGCTGATTGTTCCAATACCGCTTGTCGTCCGGGTTCGATCGTGTCGAGGATGTCGTTGAAGTTGCCGGAAGCATAGGTGCCCAGCATTGGCCTGATCAAAATATCGGATTCAGACATTGTGTCGATTTGCCGACGCGTCTCTTTGCGAATCATGATCGTCAGCATCTGTTCCGAAATGGCCAGAACCGACTCGAGCTCGTCAGCCGCGTAAAGCGGAAATTCAACATCAACTGCGATTATGATGTCGACGCCCATTTGCTTCATCACGTCGATGGGCAGGTTGCCGACCAGCCCACCATCGACCAGCGATCGACCGTCAATCCGCACCGGCGCGAAAATTCCGGGTACGGACATACTGGCTCGAATCGACTTCGCGAAATCACCGCCAGCCATGACGAAGGCTTCTCCAGCGACAATGTCCGACGCAATGGCCCGGAAGGGGATCGCAAAATCGTCAAAATTCGTAATGTGCGAGACGTGCAGAGTCAATTCACGCAGGAGCAAGTCGAGCTTCTGACCCTGTACGACACCTCTCGGCAACAACAAATCGCTGCCGCGAATACCCAATTCGAAATTGATAGGAAATTGACGCTCGTCCTGCTTGCGACGAAAGCTTAAGGTCTTGCGCGCAGGTTTATCGGATAACGCCGCAGCCCAGTCCAGCGACTCGACCAGTCGTTCCAGATCTTCGGCATTCATGCCAGTCGCGTATAAGCCACCCACTATCGCGCCCATACTCGTACCGGCGATCGCATCTACCGGGATGCGCAGTCGTTCCAGTTCTTTGAGAACGCCGACGTGTGCCGCGCCCCGCGCGCCACCACCACCCAGAACCAGGCCGATTCGCGGTCGCCCGACGGGCTCGTCGCTAGCGTCTTCTCCATAGGCTGCTGTTACGGTCAACGTCGCTACTGCAAAGCAAGTGCCGACAAGCCTGGTGAAAAAAAGATTCCTAGACATGTGTACTCAACTGGAAACCCGCTCCGCCACGCGCAATGAGTCTGCATAGCTGCGCAGTTCCCTCAGCTCTTCATGCAACTCGGTTTTCGACCAACCTAATTCGGCAGCAGCGCAGGCGGCGATAGCGTCATAAAGTGACCTTCCCTGATCCGCATCGAATCCGATCATCATACGTCGGAATATGATGTCGGCCAGCGTCACCGCAAACTCCTCGCGAATTACAAACACGACTTCGGCCGCCAAATAATGTCCGTCGAGGTCGATCTTGTCCCGCAGTGGAGCGCCAGCCGCGGCGATTTCGACTATCGCAGCGGCTCGTCCACCGTAGATCGAAAGCAGCCGCTCACCGCCCCACTCCGTGGTGAGACCGGACGCCAGGATTTTCTCACGAGCTCTGTCGACGCCGAAGGCTCCGGGCAACGGCGTATCGCGCGTACGGCATTCAGGTAGTTTGCGTAGCAAAATTTTCGCGAGTCGATCTACCGTCTGCTCGGCCAGACTCCTGTAGGTCGTCAACTTGCCGCCGATGATCGATATCAGGCCCTTCGCAATGTCCCGGTTAAGCTTGATAATGTGGCGACGAGTGATGGCAGACTCCGGGCCTTTTTCCTGAAACGGCAATGGACGAACGCCCGCATACGCAAAATTGATGTCAGCGATCGACAGTTTTGCTTGCGGAAAAACACGATTGGTTTCAGCGACAAGATAGTCCACCTCAGCACGGCTTGCGCGAATGGTGTCCAGAGTATCGTCGTAGCGAATATCCGTTGTGCCAATCAAATACTGGCCATTCCACGGAATGATGAAAAGCGGACGGCCGTCGGCAGCGGCTTCCACGTAGAACGCATCATTTGGCGCTCCAGCAAATGGGCTCACGACAATGTGGCTGCCTTTCGTGCCACCGACAAAGCGCCGAGTCCGTCGCGGCGCAGTTTTGAGGACCTCGTCCACCCAGGGACCGGATGCGTTGACGATAGTATCCGCACCGATCTCATGGTCCTTGCCACTTTTGTCGCGATAAACCAGCGAGTCGACCCGTCCATGGCAGGATTTTATTTGGTGAACCTCACAGTAAGTTTTTATCTCTGCGCCAGCGGATCGAGCTGCCAACAGGTTCTCAAGCACCAAACGTTCTGCAAAAGCGACCTGAGCATCGAAATATCGTGCAGCGCCTCGCAAGCCATCCTGACGTAAGCCCGGCTCGACCTTGCGCATTTCATCACTGTTCAGCATGTCGTGATGCGGCAGCGATTTGTTATACGACAGCAGATCGTAGGCAATCATGCCGAGTCGAATTAGCAGGCGACCGCGCCGGGCACCCGCGAAGATCGGAATACTGATGCGCAATGGTTTGACAAGGTGTGGAGCGTTACGGCGCAGATAACGACGCTCGTGCAGGGACTCATAAACCAGAGGAATCTCGGCGTATTCGAGGTAGCGCAATCCGCCATGAATCAGACGACTCGAAATGGCAGACGTCCCGCTGCACATGTCGTTCTTGTCAAGAATAATGACCCGCAATCCACGCAAAGCCGCGTCCCGAGCGATTCCAGCTCCGTTTACTCCCGCTCCGATCACCGCGACGTCGTACCTTGGCAGCTTCGTTGTCATCAGGGTCGCACCTGGCCATTGCCACGAACGACGTACTTGTAACTCGTCAATTGCTCCGCGCCGACCGGGCCGCGCGCATGCACGCGCCCCGTAGCAATACCTATTTCGGCGCCCATACCGAATTCACCGCCATCGGCAAACTGCGTAGAGGCGTTGTGCAGAACAATCGCACTATCGACCGAAAGCAGAAATTTTTCTGCGGCGACAGAATCATCGGCAATAATACTTTCCGTATGTCCCGACCCGTAGGTCGCGATATGCCGAATCGCAGCGTCGATGTTTTCGACCACTCGAATAGATACGATCGCATCCAGGTATTCGGTTGCCCAGTCCTCCTCGGTCGCGCGAGTCGCAGCTGCGACGATAGCGATGACCTCGTCGTCGCCGCGAATCTCACAACCAGCGTCAAGTAGCGCCCCGCATACTCCGGGCAGCACACTATCTGCGACACTCGCGTCCACCAGTATGGTTTCGGCCGCCCCGCACACGCCCGTGCGGCGCATTTTGGCATTCAGCACAACGTCGCGAGCGATAAAGGGGTCCGCTGACGAGTGCAGATACACATGGCAAATTCCTTCGAGGTGACCAATGACCGGCACCCGCGCTTCGTCCTGCACCCGCTTGATCAGACTTTTTCCACCGCGCGGGACAACAACGTCGACCCACTCCGCCATTGACGAAAGCAGAAAGCCGACTGCCGCACGATCGCTGGTCGGCACCATCTGGATACTGTCGACGCTAATGCCTGCCTTGGTGAGTGCCTCTCGCAGGCACTGGTAGATAGCGTGATTGGAGTGAAAGCTCTCGGAACCACCGCGCAAGATGACGGCATTACCGGCCTTGAGGCACAGGGCTGCCGCGTCTGCTGTGACGTTGGGTCGACTTTCGTAGATGATACCGATCACGCCCAGCGGCACGGCGACGCGTTGAATCCGCAGACCGTTCGGGCGTTCCCACACGGCCAGAATCCGACCGACCGGGTCCGGCAATTCCGCGATCGACTCCAGACCCGCCGCCATCGCATCAATTCGCTCAGCGTCAAGCTTCAGGCGATCGAGCATCGCTGCACTCAGTCCGCGATCTCCTGCGCCCGACATGTCCTTATTATTGGCAGCCAGAATCTTGCCGATATTGGAGCGCAACGAATTCGCCGCTTCGCGTAACGCGAGGTTGCGTTGCTGCGTAGTACTCATCGAGAGCGAAGCGGATGCTGCTCGGGCTGCTACACCAATAGCGCTCATGTCCCTTGCGATGTCGATAGAGTCTTCAGTCATGTTCGAATAAAACCAGTTCATCACGATGCACCATGCTGGCCCTGCCGCGGTATCCAAGAACCGCCTCGATCTCGTCCGACCGGATTCCGACCAGCCGCATCGCCTCGTCAGCCGAGTACTCCGCCAGGCCGCGCCCAATATCCTTGCCTGCCGCGTCTTTCAGTGTGACCACGTCGCCGCGACAAAAGTTGCCGGAAACGGCTGTGACGCCGACCGATAACAAGCTGCCGCCACCGCTGAGCGCCCGAACAGCACCGTCATCCAGTCGTAATTCACCACGCACCTCGAGAGCGCCAGCCAACCACTGTTTGCGAACTGCTGCCGGTGTAGCGGACGCTCGAAAAATCGTGCAGCGCGCTCCGTCATTCAGTGCTTGCAGAGGATGATCTATGACGCCGCTCGTTATGATCGTCGAACAACCGGCGCGCGTGGCAATACTCGCGGCCTGTACCTTGGTTGCCATTCCGCCCGTACCAACGTCCGATCGAGTTTCGCCGGCCATGGCCAGCGTATCATTATCAATGGTGGTGACTTCCGGTATGTGTACGGCGTCATCTCGGGTGGCCGGATCGGCCGTATAAAACCCATCGACATCCGACAAAAGTATCAATGCATCCGCCATGACCAGCTGCGCAATTCTTGCAGCTAGTCGATCGTTGTCACCGTAACGAATTTCTTCGGTCGCGACCGTATCGTTCTCATTGATGACAGGAACGACAGACCGCTCAATGAGTTTGCCAAGCGTTCTGCGAACGTTTAAGAATCGACGCCGGTTTTCTGTATCGTCTGGCGTCAGGAGAATCTGAGCCGCTACTATCTTATGGCGCCGCAATGCTTCCTGATAAGCGTGCACCAACTGAACTTGCCCAGCGGCCGCCGCGGCCTGCAACTCCTCGAGTCGCGCGCGCCGTTTGTTGATGCC
Organism: Woeseiaceae bacterium; assembly: GCA_022866645.1. GTDB lineage: Bacteria > Pseudomonadota > Gammaproteobacteria > Steroidobacterales > Woeseiaceae > UBA1847. The sequence continues at coordinate 4,814 of JALHUQ010000220.1, forward strand.
GAGCACCAAACTACCAATGGCGATCGCGCCCGAGGAAACAATCAGAACTTCATGGTCTCGACTTGCGAGCATCGCAACATCGTCGGCGAGTTTTTCCAGCCAGGCACGATTCAGCTGCCCGTCGTTACCCACCAGCAATGAGGAGCCAACCTTGACTACCAGTCGGCGATAGTTGGCAAGGACAAGTCCGGACACAAGCTAGGGAACGAGAAGGTGCTGACGATCAAATGATGTCAGCGTGACTTCGCCTTTGGAAACTGCGACCGTGCCACTGCGTGCGACCGCGGAGATTTCGCCGATAGCAGCGGCCTCGGCGACGAAAGCATCAACATCTTTCACACGACCTGTGAGTTGCACCGTGCAGCTGGCTTGAGCGTCGTCAAGTATCTCGGCACCGAATTGTCTTGCCAGCGACATGACGCGAGTGAGACCGCCTGTACCCAGTTTGATTTTGACGATGGCGAGTTCCCGTTCAAAATGTTCACCGAGGGTCATATCGTGAATGTTGACCACATCGACAAGCTTCGCCAACTGCGCATTGAGTTGCGCGATGGCCGCATCCGATCCTGATACCACCAGCGTCGCACGCGATACACGGGGGTCGTAGGTCGGCGCAACATTCAGTGTTTCGATGTTGTAACCGCGCGACGAAAACATGCCGGTCATTCGCGTCAGGGCGCCGACCTCATTCTGCAGTAGGACTGATATTGCGTGTCGCATGAGTGTTCAAACCTGCCCGGTCTAGAGGATTACGTGTGAAACCAATTGCTCGTGACAAGCGAGGATGTTGGCGTAGAAGTTCGAGTATTGCAATGCCATAAAAATTAGTAAACACTCGCGCAAAATCCGTAACTTACGCGCGCAGCATCGAAATAATGAATAAGCAGTCGAACACGGCAACTATTGAAAGACACCCGCTATCCGGAATACCGATGAGTGGGGCAGACACCGTCGTTCAGATCCTGGCGGATGAAGGGGTTGATACGCTGTTTGGGTACAGTGGTGGGGCTATTCTGCCCATCTACGATGCGGTGTTTCGTTATAACCACAATCACAAGCGTGCCGATGGTTCCTCCGCCATGCCATTGATCGTCCCAGCGAATGAACAGGGTGCCGGATTTATGGCGGCGGGTTACGCGCGGGCAAGCGGCAAAGTCGGTGTCGTGATAGTCACTTCAGGCCCAGGCGCAACCAATACTGTCACGCCCGTACGCGACAGCATGGCCGATTCAGTTCCTTTGGTTGTCATCTGCGGCCAGGTCCCGACGGCGGCAATTGGTACGGACGCGTTTCAGGAAGCACCTGTCGCCGCCATTATGGGTGCGGTCGCAAAACACGTGTTTCTCGTCACCGACCCGGAACAACTGGAAGAAACCATGCGCAGCGCGTTTGAACTCGCTCGCACAGGTCGTCCCGGCCCTGTCGTTGTCGATATTCCGAAGGACGTACAAAATTGGCAAGGCGCATTCAAAGGTCAGGGCGTGTTGCCTTTGCACGGTTACCGGCGACGGCTTGCCGCCATTACCGGGAATCGACTGAGTGACAGCGCCTGTGAGCGGTTTTTCACGATGCTGTCGGAGTCCGAGCGACCACTGATCTATGCTGGTGGTGGCGTTATCAATGGCAACGCCAGCAAGGCGATGCGACGTCTTGCTAACGAATACGGCATTCCTGTCACGACAACATTAATGGCGCTCGGCGCCAGCGATACAAAACACCCACTCGCATTGCATATGCTGGGCATGCACGGTGTCGCCTCAGCCAACTACGCCGTCGAGGATTCTGATTTCCTGATCGCGATCGGTGCGCGCTTTGATGATCGCGTCGCTGGCAATCCTGCGAAATTCAGCCCGCGGGCAAAGAACATTGCTCAGTTCGACGTCGATCCCGCTGAGATCGGCAAGGTCAAGCGAGTGACCTGGCATCACGTTGGCATTTTGCAGACCGACCTCGCGGACATCCTCGAGTACGGTCGTCGCATTAAGTTTGAGAAGTCATTCGACACCTGGCACGAAGAGATTGCGCAACTCAAGAGCGACTATGCGATGAATTACGATCGTGACAGTCAGCTCATTCAACCTTATGCCGTCATAGAAGAGATTAATAAGCACTCGAAGGGAGAGGCAATCATCTCGACGGGTGTTGGCCAGCACCAGATGTGGGCCGCGCAGTATTTTGATTTCCGCGAGCCGAGACTCTGGCTGACTTCCGGCAGCATGGGGACGATGGGGTTCGGTTTGCCGGCGGCCATCGGCGCGCAATTCGCGCAACCCGGCAGAGTGGTTATCGATATTGACGGCGACGCCAGTATCCGTATGAACATCGGCGAGCTTGAGACAGCAACGACTTACAACCAGCCGGTCAAAGTGCTGGTCATGAATAACCGCGGCGACGGCATGGTTCGACAATGGCAAAAGCTGTATTTCGACGGCCGCATGTCGGGCAGTGATAAATCGCTGCACCTTAAAGACTTCGTCAAAGCCGCCGAGGCTGATGGCTTCAAATTTTCGAAACGGCTCGATGACAAAAAACAATTACCCGCAGTCATTCGCGATTTCATGAACTTCAAAGGTCCTGCCTTTCTCGAGGTCGTGATCGATCCGGACGCGGGCGTGTACCCGATGGTCGGCCCGGGGCAAAGCTACGAAAACATGATCACCGGCGACTACATCAACAGCCGCTCGAAACCCGGCGATGAGACGCCGGGTCCGAGCGAGATGTTCTAAGAGGCCTAACGCGTTTTACATGCCTCCCGGGCCGCAATCGTTCTTCAAATAATCAATCATTGTTTCGTACAGTGCGATCTGGTGCCGATAGAACAACGTATTTGAAAAATGATCCGCGCCATCCAACTCAAGATACTTGTAGTTCTTCCCGTACTCGTCCAGGAGCTTGTGGTATTTCTTCACATGCTCCGGGGGTACCCGCTGATCAACAGTGCCATGAACCAGCAGAATAGGAACGTTGACGTTTTGCACTTCTTCTATTGGCGAAATACTGTCATCCCACATTCGTAGCTGTTCTTCTGCCCCGGTACCACGAAGCTGGTAGCGATAATAGTTAATCTGCATCAACGGGTCAGACACCGCGGCGCCCGCGATAACGCACTGGTAGATTTGTTCCTTGCGCGAGGCGGCGATCAGCGCTGCGTAGCCACCGTAAGACCAACCAAACATGGCCATTCGGTCGGGATCGACCAAGCCTTGTTGGACCAGGTACAGGGCGCCGTCGTCCTTGTCGTCCTGCATCTTGTAGCCACCCTGGCCACCGTCCATGAAGGCATCCAGGTAAAACTTCATGCCGTAGCCCTTCGAACCACGGTACTGCGGCTGCAGGACCATATAGCCGTTATTCGCGAGCATTTGCGACCACTCGTCGTAGACGACCGTTTCCTGTACGAACGGGCCGCCATGCGGCAACACGATCAGAGGGAATGGGCCCTCACCTTGCGGCACCGTCAGATATGCCGGTATATCCCGACCATCACGCGCCTTGTAGCTAATGTACTTCACGTCCGCGAGGTTCTTGCTCTCTAATAAGGGCTGCTTGCTGCCTACCGACTGCAGCTGGCCGTCGCGAAGAAGGTAGTAGGTTCCCGGGTCGCGTGGACCCGCGTTGTAGATGACCATCGTGTTGCCATCGCGCGACCGACTGTTGATATTCAGGTAGTGGGCATACGGGATTACCTTTTCGAGTTGCGCGTAGGTAGCGCCTTCCACTTCATCAAAATATTCAGAATGAAGTTTGTCCGTGAAATAATTGACTGCCGTAACCTGATCCGGATATGTCCAGTCATTGCTGTGGTAGCGAAGGCTGTACACGTCGGCATCGTCACGTCGATAAATGAGTTCGGAGAATTTCTTGGCTTTCACATCGAACGACCACAAACCCACTTTGTCGTTGCCATTGTTGGCGTAGACCAGAATGTGACCCGGCATTGTGAGATCGAGTTCCGCGACAGTGAATGTTTCGAAATCATCCTCGCTCTGACGATAAATCTCCTCCCAACCCGAGCCCCCTGGCTCCCGCCAGTACCACACGAATTCACCCTTGCTCAGGTCGAATCCGCGTGCCAGCCAGGGATTTCCTGACGCGTCGAATTCTATGTTGCCCAACGAAATCTTGCCGCGGATCAACAGTTTCTTGCTACCGGTTTCGAGATCGAATTCCCAATACGCGCGGGGGCGAAACGCTTCCGACAGCTTAGAGCCGGGTCCATCATCATCGCCTTCCGAAAAAGAAATGATAATTTTGCTCGGCTTGTCCTTCAGCAAATTAACAATCGTCGGGTCGGTCTCATCAAACGACCGGATCTTTTTCTTTTTCACATCGGCGACAGCGAGACCGGTTTCGTAGACGCCCTGATTGAAACCATCGATCTTGTCGCGGACCTTCTGGCGCAACGTGAATACGATATCCTTATTACTCGCCCAGTAGAAGTTGGTCACTTCCATCTTGTCAGCACCGATGGTGAACGGCTTCTTCTCGAGATCGGCGGTTTCGTAGACTTCGATAATGGGGTTGGCCGTTTTCGATGGAATTTTCATCAGGCCCAGGTACTTGCCGTCCGGCGATACCTGCGCGTTATTGATGACCTCACGAAGTGCCCAATACTCCAGTGGGTACGGTTCTGGCGCTTTGCCGGCCATTGCAATACCGGACCCCAACAGGCCAAGCGAGCTCAGCCAAAAAAACACAACCAGTAGTCTCTTCATCATACCCGTCCCAAAAAATGGCCCGCGGGACTCACACCCCGCGGGCTTGATTTTACTCTATCATGGTCGATGAACGACCCGACTAATTACCGCCACCAAAGTTGACACGAACGTCCACGAAGTAGGACCGTCCCTGAAGGTCGTAGCCGTAACCAATCGGTGTGTTGTTGATAGCCAGCACTTCTGTGCCATCAACGATCGGTGGTGCTTCGTCAAAGGCATTGCGGATACCACCGCCCACAGTCCAGCGATCACCGTAGTAATAAAGTGAAACATGGTGCAGGAAGTAGTTATCTCCGTCACCATAGTCGCGGCAGAGCACATCAGTTGGCGGTCCGAAGCACGTATCAGAACCACCGGTGATGGCCTCATCGAAAGCGTCTACGCCACCAACATCCTGCTGGACTGCCGACAGGTAACGTGTTTCCCACGTCAAACGCCACTGGTCATAGTCAAAGCGCAGGCCGGAGCGAACATTCCAGGTCGGGAAGCCCCATTCGCCCTGGAAAGTATCAACATCCGAGAAACCGTCATCATCGATGAAAAGGGTCGAACGCTCGAGCACGCGGCTAGCTGTAACGTCCCACGCCAGGTCGATCGGACGATCGAAAATTGTGAACGAGTCGTCGAATGTCAGATTGACGTCTACACCGCGTGCCGCCTCTGCTTCACGGTTGATGAAGCCCGAATCGAGGATAGAGATTCGCGGATTAGTCGGATCCGACAAGTCGCGGGAGATGCGACTACAGAAAGCACTGTTACCGGTCAACGAGTTATAGCAATCGTTCACAATAAACTGGCCGCTGGGCTCGATGATTGTATTCGTCACATCAATTTCGTAGTAAGTCGCACTCAATGCCAGGCCGAACGCATTGGTGAAGGGTTGATCCCATGCAAAACCGGCAGACCAAGACTCGGATTCTTCCGCTTTCAGATCGAGAGCACCACCTCGTGCAATTTCTGTGGAGAAGACAGGAGTGAATGGGAAGTTACTTGCCTGCAGTGGATCAACGCCATTAGCGATACAGTTC
>JALHUQ010000221.1 GCA_022866645.1 Woeseiaceae bacterium
AGAGAAAGAAATCTTGTTCCGAAGTAGAATTAGCGGCGAATAAAATGGTGACTTCCGATGAGGCAACTTATGGGTGATGCAGTGTCCTGACTTGGCAATAAGCAATGGCTTCTGTGCGATAATATGCGGCGATTTATCGCAACTCAAAACACCTGTATTCGATACTCGGGGATCCAACACTAATCATTTAGAAAAAGTTTTGACAAGGCGCCTAGAGTGACTTGGCGAATAAGGAAGTTGTTCTCACGTCATATAAGCCAAGAAGCCCATAATGGGAATGGGTCATTGCTCAATGCAGAGGTGTGGTATCGAATGTTTATCGATGGTTGTTCGAGTGTAGATATCGCTGACACACTCGCAGAGGCACAGTAATGAACCCCCAAAAGCATATGTCGAAAACTTGCCGCAAGAGCAAATTGTCGGTGCAGCCAAAATCGCTGCAAAGGAGGAAGGTATGACTACCAGATACAGCCAGCTTGTCGACCGGGAATTCGATGTTGTGGTTATCGGAGCTGGGATGTTTGGTGCGTGCATAGCCTACGCCGCAGTGCAGCGAGGCTTGTCGGTAGCAGTTATTGACAAAGGTGACTTCGCGGCTGCTACTTCTTCAAATCATTTAAAAGTCGTACATGGTGGAATCCGCTATCTTCAGCACCTGGATCTCGTCCGGTTGCGCGAATCCAGTTGGGACCGCTCCAACTTGCTGAGAATCGCGCCACACTTAGCGTATCGCATACCGATCGTATTCCCGACCTACGGATACGGATCTCGAAGCAAAACACTGATGCGTGCCGGCATGTTTGCTTACGATATGCTGACACTGGATCGCAATAGGGGAATCCATTTATCTAAGAACAGAATTCCGAACGGGTCAGTTCTGGGCAAACAGGAGCTACTTGAAATGTTTCCTGGTGCGCAGGAAAAGGGGCTTACGGGCGCTGCCGTTTTCTACGACGGTCAAATGTATAATCCGGCGCGTCTCGTCCTCGCATTCCTTCAATCTGCGATTTTGAAGGGTGCCGTCGCAACGAATTATATCAAGGCGGATCGACTGCTGCGAGATGGCACGCGAATTGTCGGCTGCGGCGCGACGGATGTGCCAAGCGGCCGGCAATTTGAAATTAAAGGGCGAGTTGTGATCAACGCAGCGGGGCCTTGGGCTCATCGTCTATTAGATGACGGTCTGGGAATAAAACTCAGCCCCGTGCCCAGCTTCTCGCGCGACCTCTCCTTTGTAGTGAAGAAGTCGATCAACTCCTCTCACGCGATCGGATGCCAGACAGAATCTGCCGATTCTGACGCCATTCTTGACAGAGGCGGCAGACATTTGTTTCTGGTTCCATGGCGAGGGATGACCTTGGTAGGCGTGTGGCACCGTCTAACTGCAGTAAATCCCGATGAGATAGCAGTTTCAAGAGAGGAACTACAGCTATATCTCGATGAATTAAACAGTATTTACAATGGATTGCAGCTGCGTTTGAGCGATATTACGAGGGTAAATACTGGCCTGACGCTGTTCGGCTCGAAGGATGAGCAGGACCCGAGCGGCGCACATAGTTTCGCCAAGCGATCCATGGTCGTCGACCATTCAAAGAATGGATTGGATGGCCTGGTAACGGTCATCGGTGTCCGTGCAACTGTGGCATGCAGTGTGGCAGAAGAAACCATCAGACTCGTAGAAAAGAAATTGCACAAGAAAGTCCATCGTATGAGTTCGACGTGGAAGCCAATTCATGGCGGTGTGATTTCAGACTTCGATGCGTTGGTCGATGATATTCGACACCAGCTGCCCTCAGACAATGAAAGCCTGGCCACAGCGATCGCCCATAACTACGGGTCAGAATATTCTGAGCTATTCGCTTGTGCAGACGACGCATTGTTGCTCACGGCACTAAATGGCACAAATGTGATGGCCGCGGAGGGCATTCACGCCGTGCGTAATGAGATGGCTATTTCCTTGGAGGATGTTGTCCTAAGGCGCACCGAGCTAGGCACTGCCGGCGATCCTGGAGTTGGCGTCATCGAGAGGATTGCAGAGGTTGTCGGTCGCGAATTAAGTTGGGACTCTATCGAAACTGCGAAGCAGGTCCGGTCTGTGCGAAAAATAATAGAGCAAGGTGGTCCGTGGGAAATGTTCGAAAAGTCAGCGGAACTTGAGATGAATACGTGATGAAGGTTCTAATAACAGGTGGAACCGGTTTCATAGGATCGCGGCTTGCGCTGCGTTGCCGAGAGCTAGGATGGCAAGTGACCGTACTCGGGCGGGAGGATGCCGGCCAACCTGAAGTGGAAAATCGAGTTTTTCTGGAAAGCAATGGCATCGAGATAATAGCGGGATCTGTTACCGATCGCGAACGCATGTTCGAAATCAGTAGAGGTATGCAAGTAGTATTTCACCTTGCCGCAGCGCAGCATGAAATGAACATTCCGGATGAACACTTTAGAGCGGTTAATGTTGAGGGAACACGCAATATGCTCGATGCAAGCGTGGAGTCCAAAGTCGGCCGATTTATTCATGGTAGTACAATTGGAGTGTACGACCGTGATGATGCCAACAGCGTAGACGAATTAACGAAATTGCGTCCAAGTAATATCTACGGTATTACAAAGGCCGAAGGCGAAAAGGTCGTTAAAACGTATTTCAGCCGCCTACCCTGCGTCATTGTGCGAATATCTGAGACATATGGACCAGGAGATCGCCGTCTGCTAAAGCTTTTTCGCGCAATAAACAAAGGTGTTTTTTTCATGATTGGAAACGGCGAGAATGTTCATCAACTTGTATTTGTAGACGATCTGGTTGACGGATTAATATCGGCGGCAGATTGTCCGGCTGCGCCTGGCGAAGTATTGTTACTTGCAGGTCAAGATCAATCCACGTCGAATGAAATGGTTGAGGCCGTCGCCAACGCGTTAGATGTTCGGGCGAAGTTCTGGCGAGCTCCATTATGGCCTTTTATGTTTCTTGCCACGATTTTGGAATACTCATTGCGCCCGCTTGGACTACAACCGCCCTTACATCGACGGCGCATGGATTTCTTTACTAAAAGCTTTCGGATATCGACTCGCAAAGCCAGTGAAATTCTCGGCTTTTCTGCAAGGACTAACTTTGCGGCTGGGGCACGCAAAACTGCAGTTTGGTACAAAGATAATGGTTTGCTGTGATTTGGAAATCAGTTCAAATATTCAACTAATACTTCCGGAATCTATGTATTGAAAATTCTATTTTGCAATTATGAGTATCCACCGATTGGTGGCGGGGGAGGAGTGATCAATGCCGCGCTAGCCGAAGAGCTTGCCAAGCGACATGAGGTAACTGTGCTCACGTCGCAAGGTCTCGATCTTCCAGCTCAGGATCTAATTAACGACGTAAGCATAATCCGCGTGCCCGTCTTCTTCAGGCACCGTTATGCCGCGGCAAACTTCCCGTCTCTTCTTGCATTCTTACCGTCTGGAGTGCGATCAGGTAAACGACTGCTGAATAAACGATCGTTCGATATAATCAATACTCACTTTGCCTTGCCCTCGGGTCCTGTTGGAAACGCGCTGGCGCGATACGCTGCAATCCCTAATGTATTGTCGGTACACGGTGGCGACCTCTACGACCCGAGCAAGTGGTCTTCGCCCCATAAACACAGCATTCTGAGAGGCTGGATTCGCCATCTTATCAATAGGGCGGATTTCGTGGTCGGCCAGTCCAAGAATACGCTTGAGAATATGCGGAAATACTATGGTGATAAGGCCGACTCTGCACTTATTCCATTGGGGATCGTGCGACCACCGGTTGTTTCCGGATCCCGGGAAGAATTTGGTTTGCCGATCGATTCCACTCTCTTAATCACAGTTGGTCGTTTGGTGGCTCGTAAGGCAGTTGACCAACTCGTAACAGCCATGCAGACCATAAAGCCTGGTAAGACCACCTTGGTGATCTTGGGATCTGGCCCTCAAGAAGCAGCGCTACAGGAGCAAGTCAGTTCGTTAGGCCTTGGAGATCATGTTCGCTTTGTTGGCCAAGTTTCAGATACCCAAAAGGTAAAACTCTTGAGGCTCGCGGATATTTACGTGTCTACGAGCCAGCATGAAGGATTCGGATTGGTTTTCCTTGAAGCTATGGCGGAGGGCCTCCCAATCGTTTGTTATGACTTTGGAGGGCAGACAGACTTTCTTGAGGATGGATGTACGGGCCGCCTCATTGCACTAAATGATTTGGACGGATTTGTCCGCGGTGTACAACAACTGATGGAAAGCAAAGAGGAACGGTTACTGATGGGCCGCGAAAATCGCGACCGTGTTGAGGGTTTCTTCATCGATACTTGTGCTGCCCGATATGAGCATGTATTCGAACAAGTTATATCTGCTGCAAAACTGACACTGTAAGTGAAATCGAGTAATCGCTTATAGACCAATGGCTCTTGAGAAAACGAGATGGGACATGAAAAAGTCCGAGGTAGCAGCAGAAATTGTAGAGTAAAGTCTCGACGTAGTCGCATCAACACTTAATAATCATCCCATTCTCAATTTGGAAATCGGAGTCTTGCACATGCGTGCCCAAAATCCACCTCAAACTGATAGAGTTGAGTCGACTGATCCTTGCATCGTTGGTAACCGCGGATTGTCGGCCAAACTGGAACCATTTGATTCATACTGGCAAGCGCCAGAAGATGTCGACGCCGGCTATGACTCTTTTTATGCGTATTACAAGGCCAATTATATTCCGCATATTCCCGTAGATCGGGATGCCAAAATACTCGTAATCAGTTGCGGTCCCGGATACTTGGTGAATACGCTCAATAGGCACGGATACAAGAACGTAATTGGAATTGATTCGGATGGATCAAAGGTTTCCAACGCCGAAAAAAGAAAACTGAACTGTACGACAGCTGAAGCGTTTCCTTATCTTGCGGACTGTGATATGGCGTTCGACGTTATTATCCCTGAGCAGGAACTGAATCATCTGACACTTGAAGAGCAGCTGACATTCCTTCGGTTATGTCACGATAACCTCGAGCCGAGCGGGATCGTTTTTGTCTATGGCCTTAACGGTGCCAATCCGATGGTGGGATCGGAAAATCTATCGCACAATATCGACCATTTTAATACGTTTACTGAGTACAGCCTCTCCCAGACACTTGAATTGGCGGGATTCGTGAATATCACAACTGTGCCGTTGAAATTGTATGTATTTTGGAAAAACCCTTTGAATTATGTTGGTCTCGCAGTCACGAGTGTTTATGAAATATACTGCCGCATCATGTTTAAGCTTTATGGAAAAAACGTAAAAATACTTTCGAAAAAGCTTGCGGCAGTCGCGTATCGGTCGTCCTAACAGGGCCCGTAAGTAATTTTTCGTATCCGCCCAATCTAATAGTAATGAGCTAATCGGTCTTCCAATCCACCCATAAATCGCTTCAATATGGGTTACCAATTTCTGACTGGCGTCGCCCGCAGTTCGGACACTGCCCTAAAGCTGCAGCCGTAGGCGTGAACGTACTAAATGGTTGGCTAAGATTAAGCAATATATCTATTTTTCGACATTGTGAGCCAAACAATTGCTGCAGTTGCTGACCAGATTATTGAAATCGCCAAACTTATTGACCGGGTTGTATGTCGGCCTTTCAGGCTTGGCTTTCGCCGCCGCAAACATCATTCTCGCGAGCGTACAGACAATCGACGACTACGCAATCTTTGCACTCGTTGTCGCTGTAATCACACTATCTTCCCGCATCGGCTTGCTCGGCGCGGACGGTATGGTCAACAGGCACGACATAGCGCCCGACGCGCGAATGTTTTATCGGGTGGCATCAACGGGGTTGATTGCCGGAATATTCACGGCATCGATTATGTTCAATTACTACGATGTTGGCATATCAATCGCCTTCTTGCTAATCATCGCCGTCACTATGCTAGCGATTATCTTTTTTGCAGCAGCATATTTTCAGTCCCGCCAAGATTTTCAGTTATCGTTAATTTTACTCAATAGTTTCAACTTCGTTCTGCTGGCAGTTGCATTGACGGCAATGGCTAACCTTTGGCAAGGGACGCTCGCACTATTGGTATTGACCACGGTGTTACTGGTCCTGGTTGCTATATTCTGCGTCGTCGTCGTAATCCACAAATACCAATCTGTTGTGTCTGGTTTCGAATATGATTGGCGTGAAGCAGTAGCATACGTTTCAATAGTGGGCAGCGCGTCGGTATTGGTTCAGCTCGAACGACTTCTGACTCCGCAACTACTCGAATTAAAGGACTTGGCAACCTTAGGCGTATTACTTGCGATTGTCGGCCCTCCGTTTCGCCTTTTGCAGATGACGCTCGGGTATGTCTTGCTGCCAAAACTACGAGCCGCCCGCGGTCCGACTGAGACCAAATTGATGATCAAGCGAGAGGTTGGCGTTGCGCTGGCCTTTTTGGTGCCGTCCTGGCTCTTTGCCTGGGTTCTTGTACCGATTATTGATAGCTATTTTTTTGGTGATAAATATCAGTTGTCAGCAATGCTGATATTTTCAGTTATTTTTGCGGGTACGGCAAAAGTATTGAATGGGATCGCGAGGGCAAGTGTTGCCGCATTGGCCTCAGCCAAACAGATGGAGGCCATTGGAATTTCTGGATGGATCGGTGTTGCGCTATCGATAGCGGGTGCTTATTATGGCGCGAGTTTCGGCTTAGGCGGAATTGTATACGGTGTCAGCGCAGGCTGGATTATGCGACTGATCATAGCGGTTATGTTTGTAAGAAAATACGTTGGTGCGATGCCACCGGTTTCATCTGCAAAGGACTAACTGGTGAACCCCGAATTCCGTAT